>JAYUKV010000001.1:0-6293 GCA_043764135.1 bacterium
AATCAGAGTAGAGATCTAAAGTTGGTTTATCCAAAATCATGAACTATTATTGGGAGGTTTTGGTTTGTTGTAAAGTTGGTTGCGAAAGGTGAGTAAATTACAGAGTTTGTTAGTTTGGAAAGAGAATGAAACAGATTAATTTTTTTGAACTAACCAACCCCGAGATTCCACGGAAGTGATAGAGATTACTTCTTTGTGCTTGCTTGAGGCAATTGAGATCACCTGTTCTTGAAGATTTTCATCAAACGCTTCAAATGCACCACACCCTAGATTATAATCAAATCTATTAAAGGCTTGATTCATGTCGTTAATGGAATATCGTAAAACCCCATCTTTACTACGTGAACACAATTCAACAAATGTCGATGCAATGTATTTTGCAAATCCACCCTGATCAAACTCTGTAGGAATAACAGTTTGGTTGCCTAAAATCATCTCATAATCTAACTTAGATCGATAAATTTGATTTTGTGATACATTGCTTAATGTAACGTTCCAACGAGATCCATCTTTTTGTCCTTCAGAATTATTATCTTTGATGTATTCTAAATCAAGTTTATGTCCTTGACTAAGTCCGTATACTTGAACACTTTTCTTCACATCACCTTCAAAGACGGTACCCAAGTGCTTGTTAGCTAAAGTATTTAACTCAGAAGGAGAAAAGGATGCGATATAGGTGTTATCGAATAACATCTTATTAACAATAAGATTGTAGATTTCTTTTGCAGTTTGATCCACACGTTGAGCTTTGTCTTGAATCGAAATCATAGAAACCTCTTAATTTGTTCTAAAAGTCTAGCTGGATTAGTAATTTATACCATATAATGCAGAATTAGTCAATACATAAGTAATAAATAGAAGCAATAAAAGTATCTTGAATTTTTTACTTTTATTAACATAATTACACTAATTAGTTGCTTACCTTGTATTATTTATAGTTATTAACTTCAAATCAATTAGTAATAAATTAATTTTCGAACATACCTCACCTAAAGGCACTTCTTTCAACCTTGAAAGGAGAATAATTGTCTTTTTAAGATTTAGAAAACTGAATATTTTTAAAATAGCAACTTAATCTATTTATTTAATTGACTTAATTGTTAAAATTGAAAAGTATAATACTAATATGGACATTAACACAATCAAAGACGAAGCTATCAATATTTTTGATAAAGCGAAAGAAGCGGTTTCTAACACAGTTGAAACAATTCAAGATAAATCTTCTGAAGCTGCAGAAAAAGTTCAGATTAAAGTAGAAGAAGTAAAGGATTTAATCGAAACAGGTGAAGCAAAAGAAATTCTTGAAGTAAAACTTAATGATGCCAAAGAATCAATTACTGACATTGCTGAAACAGCAAAAGATAAGATTTCAGATGTAGTTGAGGATATCAAAAATTAATTTTGATTAGAACTAACTGTAAATACAGCCTGCAATCTAGATTGTAGTCTGTATTATTATAAAACTTTGATCTTTCTAATGTTTATAACTTCCTCTATAAAATAACCTCCCTTTGCATATAGCAAAAGGAGGTAGTGGTTTAGTTGTTAATTATTGAGATCAAAGCTAAGCGTTAATCTTCAACAATCACAGCAATTGCATCGATGACATCTGGGTCATCAAGAAGAATTGTAGTTTCTTCCAACACTTCTGGTTGCTCAACAACTGCAAAAGGTGCAAGCAGATTTCCTAAGATAGAACCTAGGAACCAAAAACCATCCGAGTCTTCAGACTCAACTTCAAAGAACTCTTGGAGTTCAGAAGCGACAACCTCGAGATCAACCTCTTCTTGAATATCAACAAGTCGAAAGTCGATATGATAGGCGGTACCAGTCGAGTTGTAAGTCTTGACTGGCTTCCAACCAGCTTCAATAATCTCCTTGAACACTGTCAAGTAAGTCTCTACTACTGGATACACGTCTTGGTCAATTGTGTAGGATGCAGATCGAGTACCTGCACCATAAACTTTTAACCCTTCAGTTGCCTGTAGTTCAGCATTCATTTTGACTTGTGTTTGATCCAACATTCCATCACAATAGACTCCAAATTGACCTTCGTTCACAGTTTCAAACCTAAGTGTTAGTTCTTGAGGTAACATTGTAAACTTGGATAATTCAAGATTGAATTGCTTGGTGATCGGAACTTGAATGAAGGAACCGCTATCAATCAAGGTTGAACCTGCTTGATTGGCGAGGTCCTGCGCAAAAACCATCTGATCATAAGTAAAAGCTTTGTGCTCAAACTGTTGGATCGCCGAATAATCGGTATCACCAATTCCAAAAGGAGTGAGTTGTTGACTTCCTTTACCAATCTTAATGGAACGTGCTTCGATTGTGGTGGTATAAGATGGGTTCTGCTTGAAGATTGCTACAAGTTCAAAAACTTTTTCCGAGAGCAAATGGTTTGATTGGAAACTTTTGACAATCAAATGTAGGTTATCAGAAGTCTTTTCGACTTCAAACCCAGAATCGGTTAAGAACTCAACGAAAAAGTTAATAATTGTAGGAATTGCCTCCTCACAATTAAAACTCAAAGTTTCCCAACCTAACGCTTTGATAAGTGCTTCTTTCAGAGTGGAATCATCACCTTTGATTGTATAGCCAGTATAGTGGCTAACAATTTGAACAGGTTTTGCCATTTCAGGTGCACTAGGCGCCATAAAGAAAGCAGATTGCAAATCGATTGCAAATTCATGGTCGTCAACGACAAGGTATTCAAATACCTCATCATTAACCTCCACAGACTTCACTTGCGCTTTGGCTTGCACTTTGATTAGGTTATATGCCATAATGACATCCCAACCTTCCTTAGCACGGAACGCAATTTCAGCATTGTGTTTGTTTTCAAACCCAATTGGAGAAATGAAATTCGTACCACCGATACTCTGTTGAATAATCCGATCACCATTCCGAACAATAATCCGGACAGGTCTGAAGTTTTCCAGAGCGGTAGTATCAAGCTGCTTAACACCCTCTTTTAATTCCAGCTGATACACATTAGTTTCAGCCTGATCGGGTGTTTGTTCACATTCGACAAAACCAATCTTTTCATAGATTTCTTCAAGGATATCTAGCGCTCCGCAGAAGATAGCTGTGTGACCTGAATATAAATGATCGTCTCCGAAGAGAGTTTGGAAAATTCTTAAATTCAGCAATTTCCATTCTCCACTACCCAAGGGGTAAGCGTTAGATGATCCCAACTGAAACCCTAAACTATTCTCTTGATATTGTAACTTCATACTTTTTTCTCCTTGGAGATTGTATTACATATGTCCAATTTAAATATACCATACATTTTTACTATAGTCAAGGAGAATTTACTCGTACAAGTGTTATTCTTCATCTTCCTCTTGAGGTGATTTTTGCTTTGTAATATCATCAGCTATTAAACCACCCAAAGCAGCAGCCAAACCACCGAAGGTAATAAAAGTATTTCCAAGTAAAGGCCATTTATTGGCTTGATAAATTGCAGAGTGTACTAGAAATTGAGAGTGGGTCCAGCCAACTTCTCTAACAAATCTTGATTTGAGAGTGCTGAGATTGATACTTTTTCTTTTGTTTTTTGGGTTTTTGATGAAATACCCAACAAACATTAGAATATGTTCAATATCCTTTACAACTTCTGCTGTTATAGCAATTTTGATAGGTTCTTGGATAACTTTGATAGGTCCCATAGTTACTCCTAAATAGAGAATGTGTAAATAAGATATAGCAGATAATTTTTATTTTAGCAATAAAAAAATAAACTGGCTTAAATAAGCCAGTCTTAATGAACGAATCCTAACCTAGAATAGTTAGAAAGTTAAACAGGAGGTTTTTAGGGGGATTAATAATCCTGTCACCAGAAAAAGTAAATGAATATTCAATTACATTTTTAGTTCCGTAAAAACTTTCATTGTCTTTCATGTGTACAACCACATTTTCACCATCTAAGGTAAATGTTGCCACATGAGGATGACGCACTGTTGTTGCACTCAATAAATAGAAGTAATATCCAAACAGCACGCCTGTTAAAAATGTAAAAATTACTCCACTTAAAAAAAGTGTTACTAAAACCCCAAATTTAACCTTAAAAAACAAACAAACAATACTAAGTAACAAAGGTGTGAAACTTGCAATAACTCCTAAATTTAAAAGTCCTTCTAGTGATTTGAGCCTTTTAAACAAGATTTTTTTATTCTTGTTTTTTTTGGCGCTAGGGTTGACTATACAGCCAACATGTACGGGGCCAATTGAATCTTTGAGAATCTCACAAAGAGAGATTCGTACTCGTGTAGCATCTTTACCAGGCTCTCCATTGTAGAGAATCCTTTCTAAAACATTCCTTTCCTCTTTCAATAGATTTTTGATCTGATTAGAAAGTTCCAATTTCATATTTTAAACTTAAGACAACAAGCTATTTTATCATATATTTTTGTAATGGTCAATACCTTAAGTTTACTTATTTCCCTTAAGGTAGGTTGTTGAGTTAAAAAAAATAAAGCCTTATTTAAAAGGCTTAAGTGTTGTGTAAAAAAATCTAATTTCTGAGTTTAGATATTATATAATACTAAAACTCTACAATTTGCGGCTAAAGTCTAAATGAGGAATTCCTTCATATTGAAAAACTTCACTAATAACTTCAAAACCACAATTACAATAAAGTTTTACTAAGTGTGCTTGTCCCCTTACTAAGACTTCAGTGTAACCAAGCCCTTTTAGTTCTTCCAATGCAATTGATACAAGTTTAGTTGCTAGTTTTTGACCTCGATAATTTTTATGGACTACCACTCGTCCAATTTTGGCTTGTAAATCATTGACTTCGTATAAACGACAATATCCAACCAACTCTTCATCTTTCATTATCATAACATGAGTTGAACGATAATCAATTTTATCTAAATCAGAACTGTTAATATCTTGTTCGACATTAAATACTTGCTCTCTTAGATACAAGATCTCATACAATTGAATTGTAGTTAGTTCTTCAAAAGTAAGAACCAAGAATTTGTAGTTATTACTCATTTTGTATTTGCCCTAAAATTAAGTACGAATTAGATAATAAATATTTATTTTGTTTTTGTATAGTCAAAAGTAAAAAAGATATAATTGACAAATCCCTATTTACAGTTTAAATAAATATATTAGGTTGTAATTGTGCAATCTTACTTTTACTTTAATGGAGTACTGCGATGTTAGGTTTTATGAAGTCGATTAAATCTACTAATTTATATTTTAGTATGATTAGTCTAAGTTTTGTTTTAACATCATTTCTATCCCAGCCATCACTTGCTCAAACACCTCTACCGCCTGAAAATTCAATAGAAAAGTCAAAGATTGTAGAAAAACCACCCAAAGCTGAGACCAATTCAGAACCAAATTTGAAACTAGCTCCCGAGCCTAAAGCAGCAGTTGAAAATCAACCTAACACTAACGTCCAAGATTCACAATTAGCCCAACAACAGATTATTTTTGAACAAAAAATAGCTGAACGTGAAGCTCAAGTTGAATTAAAACTCAATCAAATCGAGGAAAAATTAAGCCAAATTCAAACCCGAACTATTGGACCAAATGCTACCCCGCTTCAGATTAATGCAAATCAAGAATTAATCAGTCAACTTCAGTCGCAGGCTCAACAATTACTCACCCAGTACAATACTAATTCAATACAAATGAATAGTATTGAAAAAGCCAAAGAGTTAAATTATGACCAACTCAAGACCTATATTGGTATTCCTAAAATACAACAACAGATTCTACAACAATTGCTTATTTATGAAGGCAAATTAAGAGTTTTTGACTCGTCCATTATTTTTCCTTCATTAACCACACAAGTTCCTCTTGACCCTAACTTACTGCCTGGGTATAATAAACTTTCAGAGAAGTTGTATATTTCTCTTAAGCTAGAAATAGATGAGTTATTAGCAGAGTATGCAACTTTGCCTAATAACCAATATTCACTTCTCTATCCGACCGATGAGGAGAAAAAAGTATTTAAATCTATTCGTGGCTCTGATATTACTGATTCAAAACTTCCAAAAGCTACATCTGCATACCAACAAATATTCAAATCTCAATTATTGTCCTTAAAAGAAAAATTGAATAGGTTTAAATATAGATTTAGTGAACTTTCCCAACACCTCTCAAAATCATATTACTTCACTCAAAGAATTGAAAAACTTGAAAAGATCGTAGAGTTTGGTCCAGTCACTGCCGAACAAGTAACAACTGATTTTGGTTTAACTTATTCTGGTAATCCCAAAGTAGAAATTGATAATAGCCAACAAGTATTTATGTTCAATGTACTTAAATTCTTA
>JAYUKV010000002.1:0-6270 GCA_043764135.1 bacterium
CACTTTTTTTGTTCTATCTATGCATATATTCAACTTGAGTATTTAACAAAATCTACAAAGATAACTAATCACTTTCAATTAAAATCAAAACTATATTTAAAAGCCTTAAAAAGATCTTTTGAAGAACTGGCTAAAATGAGGTTGGAGTTTGGTTGCGAAAGGTGAGTTATTAAGGGTTGTATTTAAGGTTGGTTTAAAAAGATAATCCTTGACTTAAAGCAAAAATATATTTATTTTTAATTGTTATATCTATCAATCATTGATTGATAAGATAGATAACGTAGATCATTTGAAAACATTAGGTAAAAATACGATGTCTCTGGTAAAGTTGGACAATAGTATTCATTCATCCAAAGCCCCAATTACACAAGTACAAACTGAATACATTGTGATAACGGGTGAAGTGATTTATGAAGCTTTGCTTGACACTTGTTGGGATGAGCCATATTCTGAACCAAATATATCAGAACTTATGTGCTCTGCCGTCTTGTTAAAACTTGAGTTGTATCTTAACAAGCTGGGACTAGGAAAAACCAAATGGGCAGCTGTTCAAATTGCCCTGACTGCATATCTAAAAAACAAAAACCTTTCAATTACTGTCCCGATGAGGTCGAGATTATACAAAATCTTAGATCACTTTTCTAAGGACTGTAATTAAAGTAATAATTATATAAATTTCTAAAGATTTATATTTTTGAGACAATTGTCTCGATTTTTTTTTGACTAAAATAGTTTGTGTGTAAATATTATCCCCAAGTAAAACAAATTACCATATTATGACAATTCGAAAGACTATATATTTATTTATAATGCTATTAGTAACAATTCAAGTTACAACATTATCACTAGCTATTGAAAATGGTTTACAAGGTACTGTACAACCAACAGAGCCAACACAAGCAACTCAGACTACAGAAATTAAAGCTACACTTGAACATAATACAGTAACACAAAATGCAATAGTTACAGATACATCAAGTCAAGTAACAACATCATCTGATAAAATTGAAAATACGCATAAAGAAATTAAACCTGATTTTCAATTGCCAAACTCTACATCACCAAAAGAAGTTACTACTTCAACAGAGTCAAAAGAAATCAAATCAATAGATACTTCAACAATTGAGAATAAAGCAGCTGTATTACAAACTATTGATAAACAGTTTGAGCCCGTGACATTTGATTGTAATTTAGGAAAATTAGAAAATGATAATGTGTATAACATCGTAAAATTAAACCCTAACTGTCTTAGAGCTAATGATGAAAATGGGAATGAAACAATTCAAACTATAACCATTACTAGCTTGCCTTTAAAAGCAAATGGTTACTTGGTGTATAATGGGTTTGAAGTTACTCAAGGACAATCAATTGCAATCTCAGATCTTAGTAAAATTGCATTGATAACGACTAAAGCATGTGATAGGTATAATGAATTTTATTATACCGCCAGTGACAATTCAAGTCTAAAAGATCAAACTCCATCTAAGGTTGAATGGAAATGCGGAGTAGGTTATGATAATGATTTAAGATTAACCAAATATACAGAAGGAGAATTCCAAGAGTATAGAAAAGCAAAGTACAAATTCCGAGTTTCAAATCTCTCAGATCAACTCTGGAAAGGTAGAATTGAACTAACAGACTTAGTGCCACAAAAATTAAAAATAATATATATCGGAGCTCCTGCAAATTTTAACTGTACCGGTTTGAACCAAAGAGATCTAAAATGTGTTAGTCCTGAAAATTATGAATTAGCTTCTAATAGTGATATATTTTTTGAAGCTGAGGTTTGGATAGATACTGAATCCAATGGTTTGGTCCGTAACCAAGCATGTATAACAACTACAAAAGCAAATGAAAACCCTTTAAACAATTGTTCGTTCGTAGAAACTTTTATCAAGCCTGTTGATTTATCAGACTTACCAAAAACTAACAGTCTAGACCCTAAACCAGACTCTAACCCTAACCCTGAACCTAAACCGAAACCAAATCCAGTAATCGACCCTGAACCCATCAAGTTACCAATATCTACAATACCTCCAATTGCACCATCTCCTATTATCGAGCTTGATTCTATATTACCTAGAACAGGTGGTGAAAACTATTTTTATATTGCTCTTGGAGTAATATCAGTTATTGGTTTATTGTTGTTGCTAGTTACAAACAATAAAGAAGCGAAATAAAATGTTATAAAAAATAAAAAACCCAATTTGGGTTTTTTGTTGTAATTTAAATTAATTGAATAGATTCAATGCTTTTCCGTAATCTGGATGTGAAGTGAGGTAGAACTTAGCAAATGTGCCCTGTATTGGGTTGTTACTAAGCAATATAATTGAATTCACAAATTCACTTGGATTAGCTCGCGACAATATGATTGGGGTAATTTCTATTGGTGGGATTGATAATTCTTTTATCAGCATGCTCATAAGCATGTTTTCTGATTTAGAATTAAGGTTTAACATGTCTCTAAAGTCAAGAGTTACATCTCTCTGACCTGCACCGATATGAAACTTAAAAGGTCTATCTTCAATCTCTTCATCTGTAATTGATAATGAAAAACAAATACTAACTAAAAGGCTTAAGTCAGGTTTTTCTAAACCATTGTTTCCAATTAGAAAAATTTGTTTTTCATTTTCTTTAGTTGAACTGTTAATTTTTTTAGTGATAAGATTTTCCAAAAATAGAACATGCTCACTTTCTGCACGTTGTTTACTAATCTCTTCGAAAACGCCGTTCTCGTTAAGACGGAATTCATTAACACCTAATAAGCCCATATCTAATACCTCAAATACATTATTATTTAATAACAGAATTGAAATAAATAATCAAGTTATTTATATATTCTATATAATTTGTTTATAGACATTTATTATTTAATAAATAATATTCATAATTATGAAACCTAAATCATGTTATGCTTACCTGATTGATATTTTAAACAAAAAAGATTTTTCAACCAATGAATTAAGATTAAAAGCCCAAAATAAAGAATATCCACCACAAGAGGTTGACCAAGCAATTGAATTACTGATAAGACAAAATTACCTGAATGATAAACGTTATGCTGAAAATATTATATATTTCTATTCAAAAACAAAAGGCATCAATTGGCTCAATCGTAAAATGCAAGAAAAAAAAATTCCTAATTCAATAATCTACGATTTATTAAATGAAATAGAACATGATGAAGACTATTCAAAACTTGCTGAAAAAATTAAATCAAAATTTAGAATACAATCATCATCTCAAATTGACCAAGCTTTATATCTCAAGATATATAGATATCTAGGTTATAATGGATATGATAACATTTCAAATGTTATTTCAAAAGTTAAACAAATTATATAATATAATTCAAAATTCTATTCTATTTTTTTGACAAACAATTACGAGTTGCTAATAAATAAATACATATGAATCCTTTAGATATCATAACTAACAAATTAACAGAAATTGGAATTCCTAAAGATGCAGTTTCAAACTTAGATTTTAACTCAATATTATCATTGATTTCACAACCAGATGCTTTAAAAGATAATATAATTAGCCAGCTAACAACCAAAATCGGACTCGATTCTTCTATGGTTAGTGGTGCATTAAGTAATATTAATTTTCAAGATCTTTTATCAAATCAAGATTTATTAAATACTGTTAAAGATGCTGTAAGTAACGGTTTAGAATCAGAGGTTGCTTCTAAAGCAGGAGGAGTAATTGGATTTATAAAAGGACTTTTTGGAATGAATTAAAAATTAAACCCTTTCACAATAGTGAGAGGGTTTCTTAAATAGAAATTAAAAATTGTAATTGAAGTTTAGAAGCCGCATCGTGTTTCATCAGTAACTAAATTATTGATTTGAACAACTTCTTTTTCAATTTCTGGTGTGAGTTTATCAAGAGCGGCGAGTTTTAGCTCAATATCAGCTTTTGTTTGAAGATATTGGGCAAAAATTACTTGCTTAGATTTATCAGGCTGCTTGGCATTGTAGCACTTAATTCCATCTGGAATAGAGTACTTATATGTCAAAGCAACTGCATGTTTTACAGTTTTCTCCTGTTTAGAAAAAAATTGTTGGTTGATCGTTTCTGGATCTACTCCTTTTTGTTTTTGAGCTTCAAGTTCTTGTTTGAGACCTTGAAGATTTGAGATTGCTTCAGCCATTTCTTGATTAGATCTGAATCTTGAAGCTTCTTCAATAACTGAGTCGATTGTTCCAATGTTTCCATCATAAATTCCACTATCAAAACCAACAACTTTTGGTTTTGAATCATAGTTTTTAAACAAACCAAATCCTAGAACGCCAGTAATGGCCAAGAGTAAAATTAAAGTACCCTGTGATTTTCTACTCAGCATTAATTTTATGTCCAATAAAGTTGCTTTTATAGTAATAGCTTAAAGATAACTTGATGTCAATTATTGAGCTTGTCGAAAGTCTTTTTGGTAGCTAGGATTTATCAATCTGAAAAGCATCAATACGCTTTATTGCAAACCACCTCAAACATTCACATCGTTCATATTTAAGGACAGCGGGATTGACTTTTCTGTGATAAATTCGTGCTATAAAAAAGATTTGAGGAACTTTATTGACAAATTATTTTAAATAAGTGAGATTAATTATAGGTAAATTAAGGAGTATTCTTATGACTTCAGTTGTCAATCAGAACGAAGCATTGTCTGATATTGAATTTGCAGTAAATGCAGATGAGTTGATCAGTAAACTCCAGTTTATTCTTACTTCTCAATTACAAAGCGAACAGTTTAGCGTTATTCAAACCGCTCTTGCTAAAAGCATTGGATTGAAAGTAACTTATAATGGATCTATGGTCTGTTCTGATGATTCTTGTGAGATTATCGATGAAAATGCTACCGAAACAAAGGTTGAATTTGATCCTGCTCTAGTAGAAGGTGGAACTAGTCAAGTTGAACTTATTCGTTCCTTGTTAGTAACATTTGTTGTTAGAAAAGACAATCAGCTTGATCTAGAAGAAGCTCAAAGAGCGAGTGAAACAACTTATGATCTCTAAAGAGATTACATAAGTTATTCCAACTTGAATCCAAACATATTTATTCATTATATAACCCAAATGCAAATTGGGGTTTATTTTATTAAAAATAATAGATCAAAAACTATTCTTAAAATTTTGGGAATTCCTATAATGTAGATAGATATTCTTTGTCCAATCTCCAGTCTGGATTTGAGATTTTATTAGGGATCCAAGATGGTGTGTAATCAGAAAACAAGATAATCGAATGTAGAAGCGGATAATCTCTTTCGATCAATGATTTGTTTTTAATCATTTTAAGAACATCAGTCTTATTAGTCTCTGCTGCTCCAAATTCTGCAGCTATAATTGGTTTATTAAATCCTTTTAAATAGTTATATTTCCAATCCATATGCTGTTTAAAAGTTAATATTTTTTTACCATAAGTATACCATTCGAATGCTGGGTATGAATACCAGCTCATACCTACATAATCTACATAATTATCGCCAGGGTAATATTTATCATTTCCTTTATGTCCGGAAGGGGACCACATGTATTTCACTTTTGAAGTTGATTGATTGCATGTGTCTACCCATTTCTTATAGGCCTTGATAAATAAAGCAGTATCTGGGGTAGTCCATGGATATGATGAAGATTGGAATAGATCCATTTCGTGACCCCATCTTACTGTTATAGTTGATTTGGCTGATTTTTCAATCAAACCACAAAAGTCAGCTATGGGTTTTGAGTATAATCCGTTAGCTATATTAGTTAATAACAAAGATTGATCCTTGTTTTCGTTAAAAATTGGCCACGGTTCCAAAGTAATAAGGCCACTTTTTGGAGAAAGTCTTGGATTGTTTATGGTTGAATTAATTTTCGTTAAAATATCTATATTTCTTGCATTTTCGTTGGGATGCCATGTACTAAAATAGTGATGAATAGTAAAATTATTCAATTGATAATGTGTCGGATCTATTGAATATATTCCATATTCAAGACTCTTAGATGTAGTAGGAGTGGAAAGTGAAGTGAACACAATAATAACCGAAGTTATCGTTGTAAAAGCATTGGTCAAAAAAGTCATATTGGTTTCTTATTTTTTTAAGAATCAATGAATATATATTATAATAACTTGTTGTAATTTTATCATTATGTAAATCATTGTGATTTTTTACACCAATGTCAATTTATTAGACCTCTTTCCTAATTCACAAACTCTACGATAAATCAACCAATAAATCTAACAATTGCCGCATTGCAATTGAGATTTATTGTGATTTTATCGTG
>JAYUKV010000003.1:0-6154 GCA_043764135.1 bacterium
ATTCTAAAACTGCATGTTGCAGTTTTAGCTTACAACCTACAAAAGGTGTATGATTTGATTAATTGATTGATTTTACTCACAATTTGGGTTTTAAAAAAACAAATCTCATAGATTAAAGCATATATATTAAAAGTTATTGATTCTAGAGAAATGCACACAGGACTAAAGTCACTAGCGCTTCATATTTCTAAAGTAAATCATGACAAATAAATACTATTTACTTAATATAAATATGTTATGTTAAAAATACCTGATCAAATAAGCACAAAAGTACTTATAAAGGTTATAATTTATATATTTATATTTATTATAATTTTGGTAGTTACAATATTTATATTTAATAAATTTCAAGATAAAACTCAATTATCTGATTGGTTAGCAATTCTGATCAACTTACCATTAAGTATTTTATCTGCAACATTATTATTCAATCAAAATAGAATAGCTAATAACAGCTCAGAACAAAACACACCAAGGCTAACATATTGTTGTCAAAAAGCCACACAAGAACCAAAAATTTCTCTTGAAAATAATGGAACGAGTGATGCTCAAATAGTTTCAATTTATTATAAAACAGAAGGTGGAAATCTTGTGAGATTAGATAAATATCCAAGATTTATCCTAAATAGAGGTGATAAGATAGATATTAATTTTGATACAGAATCTGATAAATTTCATTCAATCTTAATACAATATAAAAATCAATTGACAGGTAGAAATTATGTTATTGGTAAGAATATTCATTTTACTGAATGCATTGCTGGAACACCTGTTGGCTTAAAACTTAATAATAAAGATAGCCCTATTGATTATTTAGAGTTTACTAATTTCACTGAAGTGGTAAACAAATCTCCATACAAAGAGAATATTTATTTTATTTAGTTTTAAGATTTTGTACAAAATTTGTTAAAGATAAAATGTTAACATTTTTGGTATCTTTCAATACTTCATATGTTTCGTTATCTAAAATAACATTAATATCAGTTTCCTTATCTAATATTTCTTTAAAATTATTAGCTACTTTTGTAACATAATTCGAGTCAAGAATCCCGTTATCTAATAATTGAGAGATGGTCAGTATTTTGTTTGAATCTAATGTTTTGTTTTTTATATCACTCAATTTATTTATAAGATCAACAATTAGACTATTTATTTCATCTTTTGTACTTATAAAAATATTATAAGTTTTGATATTTTCCATATTTATGTTTATTTTTGAATTTTATTATTCAATTATATTTTAACACATATGTTAAATATTTGCAAAAACTGACTATAAGTTTCAAGTTCTAATTATTAAAAACTAATAGTATATGGATAAGATAAAAAATTTAACTAAAAAATTAAACGAACATTTAGGCTTAATAGAAAACGAAAACCTTAATTCTGATAACAGATTAATTGGCTGGACACAATATGAATTTACAAGATCTGATAACAGATTGTATGGTTACGATTACATCATTGGTATGATTGAATTATGGCTTGGATCTGATCCAATAGATACTAAATATACAATTCTGCACTTGATTCATGAAAAACCTGAAATTGAAGGATTAGCCTTTTTTGAGTTAATGGATTTGATTAAAACAGAATGGAGTTTAGGGTCTAAATTATCAATATATAGTGAAGGGTACCAAAAAGTAATTCATATTAATGACTTTGGTTGTTATTGGAAAAGTTTTTAAGTTGCTAATTTAACTTAGCTCCTTCTTGTACCCATTTCACATTATCACCCCATTTAAGATAGTCTCCTATTTCATCAATATCAATCCATCTATTCTCAATAATTGATTTATCTGGATCAATAACAAAACCCATATCCTTATCAAGCTTTGCTGCATATCTAATATGAATTGATTCCATAATTCCATTTGCCCAATACTCTTGGTAAAAAGCTTCTTTTATACTATCTTCAACTAATGTAACATTAGCTTCTTCTACACATTCACGTTTTAGACATTCTATAAATGTTTCACCAACTTCAAGCATACCACCTGGTAAAATCCATTGACCCCTTTTGTGAAATACAATCAACATCTTACCTTCTTGATTAGTAATCAATCCACAAACCTGATTAACCATACCTCCGCTTATTAAGCCATCGAAAGATCCTTTTTTAAGTACGAATCCGTCTGGTGAATATATTTCTGACATAAAATTATTTAATATTGAATTTTAGATTTGACTTTGTCTAGTAAGGATTACCTTGTTTAAATCTAAAGGTCAACACAGAATTAGAACAAGAGATTAATTTATAACTAGGCAATTCTCTTATAAATTGTTTAAGTATATGTTTAGGATTTCGACTGCGGCTATGTGGTTGATTGAGTGTTTGTTTTTTAGGCCCTTTCCTGCTTTTGATGTGTTGTTTTCGTTAACAAAAATTAGTTTTATTGTGGGGAAGTATTCTTCAAGCTCTTTGGCGAAGATTCTAATTGATGTTGTTACGGTAGTGTCTTGTAACTTAAAGTTAGTTGGTAGTCCTAGGATAATGGTATTAATACTTTTTTTATTTATTTCTTGGGTTAATACTTCTTTTAAATCTTTTGTATCTAACTCTTTGTTATATGGAATAACAAGCCCTGATTCACTAGAGCCAAAAGCGAGACCGGTTCGCACCGATCCCCAATCTATTGCAATTATATCAAACATATATAAATTCTGGATGTGTTATAGTATATATTTATTGGTAGCTTATAACTAATAATGTAAGTTTAAACATACATAGCATACACAGTAACAGCTGTGTATAGAAAAGCAAAAAATACTGTTAGATAAACTACAAATTTTTCTACTCCTCTTCTTGTAAGGTAAACTTCGTTACTTCCTCCAAATGATGATGATAGAGCCGCTCCTCTGTTCTGGATTAGAACTAATGCAATAATGCATATAACTGAGATGACTTGAATAGGTTGTACTGATGATGTAAGGTTCATATATTGCTTTTTTTAAAATTCAATTATTTAGAATATTCTGTGTAATTATTAAGGTACTTTGATACTTCTTCAGTGGCTTCTGTTGCATCGATAAATCCTACAATTTCACATGATTTCTTTTGTAAACGCTTGTAATATTGGAAAAAATCTGCAATTTCGTCAAGCTTGTGTTTTGGTAAATCGTTTAGATTTAATATATCTTTAAATCTAGGATCGTCGACAGGTACGCCTATTACACAATTATCTATATCTCCAGAGTCTATTTTCTTTAACATTCCAATTGCTCTAGTTTTAATTACCGTGCATGGTGGAACTGGGTTTGTAAGAAGCACTGCTACATCCAATGCATCACCATCTTCTGCTTTTGTAGAAGGGATAAAACCATAGTTAAAAGGATAGAATTCTGATGAGTATAATACTCTATCTAGGAACAATGCACCTGTTTGAGGGTCTAATTCATATTTGTTTTGAGAACCGTATGGAATTTCAATTATTACATTAAATTCTTCTTTGGTCCCAGAAGGTAAGAAATATAGATTGTTAGCGTTCATAATATGAATATATTCAAGTCAATATTAGTTGTTTTGTCAAAACTGAATATTGATATGCTTGACCTTTTTTAATTATTTTGTAAAAGTTTTCGACATATATATCTTATGAATCGTTTTGAAATTTTAAATAAGAATCCTATTGAACTGCAAAAATTGTTTACAGTTGACTATTGGATTTCTGCAGGTAATATTGCTACTCCTCCAGTGCACTCTTACTCTTATCAATTTTGGGGTTATATTGCATTGATTGTATTTTTAATGTTAATTGCATTTGCCTTTAGAATTTATAAAGGTATTTACCTAGATGAGCAGACAATTGATAATATCGTAAAAGACAACGATCCTAAAAATCCAATTTATGCTAAATATTCATTTTTTGAAGGATATTTTATGGTTGCTTCATATCTGACCGCTTTCTTTTTCTTGTGTAGACAAGCTGAAATTGCAATTTTAGGTAGTAAACCATTTATTTTATTAGTCTTAATATATATTTTGGTTGGGGTATTCTTATTCTTAAGATATCTTGTAACTGACAGACAGATCGAAGAACAATTCTTCCTTACAAAAAAAACTATTGCTTAAAGCAATTTTTTTATTTACAAATCTTTGCATAAATTCACAAACTCTGTCTATACTCATTAAGCATTGTAAAATTGGAGGCTAGAATGTATTTTACATACCCACTTGAAGTTAAAGAGCTACAAAGAATGGTTGATAATTATGTAGAATCCAACGAAGAAATTGATGAATCTAATTGCCAATTAACACAAGTTGAAAGGGTTGATTACTATCATCTACACAATCAAGCATTTGGTATGATTGCAAAAATCAATCCAACGTTTTCGAGAATAATTGAACTGTTTTCAACATTACTTCAAGAAGAGGAGGTTTACATGATTCTACCATTTAAAAAAGTTGAAGATTACACCCTTTTATATGGCGGTAGTCCAACTAATTTTATTATGGTTTTTCCATTTAGAGAGGATATGAATGTCATAACTGAATTAATAGTCTGGGAAACAGCTATGAATTTGTTGTATGAAATGTTCTTCATAGAAATAGTTATGAAGTACAATTCTCAGCTAAAAAAAGAATCCATGCCTTTTTTAAATTTGGATAATCAGTTAGTCGTTTTGGAGATTCAAAAAGAGAGGTTGGAAATGTTTAGAAATTTTTGGTATACTGAATCTGAGTATTTTGGTAAACGAAAACTACCATCAAGATTACAAAAAATTATCACACCTTGATATACAATTGAGCCTAGTAGGGCTTTATTTATTTGATAAACTTTATTTATTAAAGTAATAATTAGGGTATGGAATTTTTTGAAATAAAACATAAATCTTCGAACACAAAGGCTCGTACTGGAGTTTTGAACTTTGACAGAGGTCAGGTTAAAACGCCTGTATTTATGCCTATTGGTACTGTCGGAAGTGTGAAAGGTTTAACAATGTCAGAGCTAGAAAAACTAGGTGCTGGTATAATCCTTGGTAATACATATCATTTATGGCTAAAACCAGATATGGAAATTATGAAAGAGTTTGGTGGTTTGCATAATTTTAACACATGGAAAGGTCCAATTCTAACAGATAGCGGAGGGTTCCAAGCTTTTTCATTGAGTAAAATTAGAAAGTTTACAGAAGAGGGTGTAAAGTTTAGAGTTCCGTCGAGTGGAGAGAAAAGATTTTTATCACCAGAGATAAGTATGCAAATTCAAACAACACTTGGTTCAGATATAGCTCTAGTATTAGATGAATGTCTCCCAGCTGAAGTGACATACAAACAAGCTAAATTAGCATTGTTTAGAACCCACAGATGGGCTATAAGGTCAAAAGCTGAATTTGATAAACTACAATCAACAGATGAAAGCCATAAAAGAAGATTGTTTGGTATTCCTCAGGGAGCTCAATTTGAGGACTTAAGAGAACTATCAGCAAAGATGACAAAAGAGATAGGATTTGATGGTTATTCGATAGGAGGTGTTGCTAATGGTGGTGAACCTGAAGAGATGATGTATAGACAGGTGGATGTTCAAACATCGATATTAGAAGAAAATAAACCTAAACATTTACTTGGCGTTGGAACACCTATTGATATAGTTAATATGGTAAGTTGTGGTATTGATATGTTTGATTGTGTATATCCAACAAGAAATGCAAGACACGGATCTATTTTTATTAAACATAGCGATACAGAATATAGCGCAGTTCAAATATCAGGTCAAAAATATTTTTATGATAAAACTCCAATAAATGCCAATTCTAAATTCGAAGAACTAAGAACCTATTCAAAAGGTTACCTATGTCATTTATTTAGAGCTAAAGAATTGTTGGCGTATAGACTTGCTACCCTTAACAACTTAGAATATTATATCGATCTTATGGCAACAATTCATACTTACATAGAGGAGGATAAATACGAAGAGTTTAAAAACAATTTTAAAAGGATTTTATAAGAATCGCTTTCATTGAATTCCTAAATTTTTAATAAAATATTAGAATTTCAAAGCTAATCCATAACTTAGAAATATAAATAAATTTTTTATATTTTTGTGTAGTTTTAGTTGGGTTTAGCTATAAATAAAGCAGGGTACTAGACCAGAACTGTCCCGCTAAACACGGGACAGCTTTCTTTTACACAATTAACCACCTTTAGGTGGTTAAT
>JAYUKV010000004.1:0-22509 GCA_043764135.1 bacterium
GGTTTATTGAATTTTGCATAAATTGTTTTATGCAAAACAAATGAGAGATTTATTTGATTTAATAAAGATACCCACATATTTGTGGGTAATGGGTAGTATAGAGTGTTTTTATATAGCCTAAAGTCCTAGGAATTTTGCAAATGCATGAAAAAGATCACCTTTATCTCCTTGGTTTACTTTGTGTTTTCCCTTGCCACTATTTGATTTGGTGTGTGGTTTAGAAACTTAATTTCTACACTTTCCTTGACCGTGATAGTTATGATTATGGGCATAATCTAAAATATTTGATCTAATCATAAAAAAAGAGTATAAAGACTTTATGAACCTCGAAAATACAGAGTTAGTAGATAATTTAAACGAAACGCTAAAAATATTAAATGAATCTAAATATTTTAAAAACCTTGGTTACCAATCTTCAATTCTGAGCTCAAATATTACACAACTTATGCTTACAGGTTTTTTTGATAGTACATATTTTACAAACAAGGAATTAAAATTAGATGATTATAATCTCGAGAATTTTATTAAATTTAAATCCTTAATGATAGTCTCAGAATATTTAGATCATTATTTTTCTGGTTCAATTGAGAATATTTATAGCTCTATCGAAATATTGAATGATTCATTATCATTTAATGAGTTGTTCCGTGTGCTTGATTGGATTTATTTTAACGAAGAGTTTAACTCTGATTTTCTAAAAGCTTTAGATAACATTATTAGTTTTAAAAATTTCTTTTATACAATTAAATTAAATATCCTCAAAAATCCAAAAGATTATAAAAATTCTAATTTCTTACTTTTTGTTTTTTCAGATAATGGAAGATGGAATTCAGGGTGGTATGATTTAAATTATAAAGAAAATGAATTCCTTTTTAAACAACTAAAAGAAGAAGATAGTAAAATTTCAATTTCAATTTTTATTTTAATATTGGAATTATTACAGAATTATGATGAATCTAGTTCTGAAATACATAACCAAATAATTAAAAACATAAAAAAAGACTATAAAAATTACACTCAATAGAGTGTTTATTGTTTTTAGAAACCTAAAAATTTAGCAAATGCGTCAAAAAGATCACATTCATTGTTTTTGTTCACTTTGTGACCTTGTTTCTTACCTGTGGAAGATTTGTGAGGTTTTTTTACTGAATTGCCACGTTTTCCAGATCCATGATGATTATGAAAATGAGCATGATCGAAATTACGATCATTTTTACTTCCTTTAGAGCGTGAAATTAATTCAGTTCCATCATCAAGGGTTTTGAAATGAGTGTCATTAACACTATGCCATCCGCCTCCGCTATCAGAGTTGCGAACGTTACCATCTGTACCAATAGAGCCATCATAGTGAGCATCAAAATCAGAACCAGATTTGTAAGCCATTGCTTGTTTCCTACTGTATTGGATAAGTGAAATGTAAGTCCTAAGACTTAGTAAATAATTGTTATTTTAATTAATGATGTCAAATTAATTTAAATACAGTGTTATTATAACTTATATTATTTTTAAATTTTTCATTGCAAATATTGTAATTTATAAATAAACTTTAAAAATGAAAATACATGACACCCATGCACATCTTGATTATTTAATCAAAAGCGACCCTACTTTAGACCCAAGTATATTGGTCCGAGATCATGAGTTTTGGATTCAACCTGGTGTTAATGTTGAAAGAGATAGCTATTGTCTAGAAAATTATTTAAAATTTGATAATATGTATTTTATGATCGGAGCTCACCCTGGCGAAGTTAATGAAAAATGGGACCTAGAAGAATTTTTAATTAAACAACAAGTATTGATTGCAAAGTATGAAGATAAAATTCATAAAAAAATTATTGCAATAGGAGAAATTGGGCTTGATTATAGACCGGAGACAACCAACGATATAAAAGAAGAACAAAAGCTACTATTTAATATTCAGATAAAATTAGCCAAGGAGCTTAACCTTCCTTTTGTGGTTCACTGTAGAGATGCATTTGATGATGTGTTTAGTATTATTGAAGATAATATGCCACTTAATAAACCTTTTTTAATACATTGCTTTACAGGTGGTGTTAAAGAATATAATAAAGTTGTAGAATTAGGTGGTTATGTTGCTTTTGGTGGGATAGTTACTTATACTAAAACAGAAGAATTGAATAATGCTTTATTAATAGCCAATAAATTTGTGGTAGAAACTGATTTGCCATGGCTTGCACCTACTCCTTATCGGGGGAAGTTAAATATGCCGGATTATATAACTGGAATATTTGAATATATTGCTAATAAAAAAGGAATGAGTGTGGAAGAAGTTATACTTTTATCAAGAGAAAATAGTAAAAATATTTTTGACAATTTTTTGGAAGGGTAGTATAGATTGTATTAGTCTAAGCAATTCTCAAAAAAGAATTGTTTTTTAGATGATTACGTTCATTATAGGTAAATCATGTCATATTCAGTAACACGACTTCAAAACGGAACCACTGTTCTGCAATCTGGAGTTAATCCTGATTCTCAAACAATTTTCCCTTCTACTCCTCCTAATCTAACAAGTATGGTCCCTAACTATACACCAGAGCAAATGAGATATGTTAACAAACAGTTAAATCTCTTTGGTGTTGATAAGTCTCAAGTAGAAAGTTCTGAATACACTACTATCATTCCACCTATTGTTGATATCAATGAGTTTGTCGAAGTCTGCAAAACGCTTTCTCGACACAGAAAACCTGATAATTTTACACTTGGTGATCCCGTAAAAGAGGTAATTAACGGAGTTACCAATATTGTTGGGATTTATAAAAACAATGCTGGTGAACTCCAAGGAGGTTGGATTCATGTACCAAGTAATGCACCTAATTGGCGCATTAATGAATGCATGCAATTGGTTTATCATGGACCGAAAACATCCAGTGCACAATTAGTTATGCCAAATATTAAACATTGTACAATCAATGTTAATGGTCAAATTGTGTATAATCCACTTGCACAGCATACAATCGTTCCTAATTTCCCCCCTGCTATCGAGCAACCACCTTATCGTCAAACTCCAATTGAAGCTAATTCGCGACCTATTGTTCAACCGCCTATTCAAGCAAGAGCTAGCGAAGAGAATACAATATCAGTTCAAGCAACACCTGTTTATTCAACTCCAGTTAATAATTCTGGCAGGGCGGCGGAGAACAATTCCACACCTAACACTACTTCAATCGGGCATACTCAAGTAGTAGCCCCTTCTGCTGATCGTGATAATGGAAACAATCGTTTTCAATCACGTCGACAACCAGATGTTGTTAGTTATGACTCGCAAGGCAATATTGGTTCTAACACTTGGAAATGGGTATTGGGAATTCTCGGAGGAATTGTTATTGCAAGCACTCTCGGTTTTATTGTTTCTAACATTAATAGCAATCGAGATACTATTCAACAACAACAACAACAGACTCAGATCAAATCTCAAGATGACACCAACTTGCGTCAAGAAAAAACAATTGAGAGTCTCAAAGCTTCTGTAGAAGATCTTAAGGTTAAAAACACTGAGATCACTGCACTCAATAGTGAAATCGAAAGATTGAACCAAGATATCAGAGATATTCGAAATTCTGAGAAAAAAGTTGATTCTGATTCTTCAATTCGAATTATCCAAGAGCGCACTGCTCTAGAGCGTCAAGTTCAGGATCTGAAAGATGCAGTTAGCAAACAAGCTGATAACGCATCTTCAATCCAACAAGAACTTGCTAAGGTTCAGCTACCAAACCAAGCTGATTTTGACAAACTGCGTGATGATCTTGCTTCACAAACTGATAAGATTAAAGCAAGTTTTGAAGATACTCAGACTCAAATGACAAAACTTGATTCTGGTCTAAAAAAACTCAGCGCTCAAGCCGAAGTCTTTAAGCAAGAATGGAATAAAGCCAAACCTCAAATCGATGAAATCGGCAAAAAAGCTGATGAAATCGGTAAGAAAGTCGACCAAACTTTTAAGTCTATTGTCGATTTTGTAGCTCCTGAGCCTAATACAGAGAAAAAGAATTAATAGCATTTATTGCTATTAAACAGCCAACCCAGAAGTTTTTACACTTCTGGGTTTATTTTATTAAGAATTATTTTTTCTTAAGAATTAAAAGATTTTCTAAATGTGGAGTCTGTGGATAGAAATTATATGACTTGATTAATTCTAGTGAATAATTATCTTGTAATAGTTCATAGTCTCTTGCTTGAGTTACAGGATTACATGACAAGTAAAATACATATTCTGGTTTTTGATCATTGATTCGATCAATAATTTTTTGATTACATCCGATTCTTGGAGGATCTAGGAATAGGATTTTATCTGAGGTTATCAATTCTACAATTTTTTCGGCTTCAGATCTAATATATTCAAAATTCTTAATATTATTCTTTTTACTATTCAAATTACTTAATAACTCTGACTCTAAACTTGAATCTACACCAATCACTGATTCAAAGTTAGAAGCTAATAGTTGACCTATAACTCCAACTCCACAGTACAAATCCAGTAAGGTACCAGAAATACTCCTCTGCTCTAAAAACTCTTTAACTTGGATGATAACTTTTTCAAAAGTAGGAATATTTATTTGGAAAAAACCATCAAGAGCCAGATCAAATTCCATATTTAGTATCGATTGAGTTAAGATAGATTTGTATTCCTTTAGGAATCCGTTGTTTATAGAAGCTGGGGATTTCTTATCTGAAAAGATAATTGAGATAGGTAAAGTTGATAGTTGATCTTCCAGCTTAGGGTATTGTATAAACAGATCGTTTACTGTAACATAAAGACTTCCAATCACTTCTTGATTTGTTGATCTAATTAGTAATGATTTTAATGACTTACCTGATACTTTATTATTTCTTAAAATCTCAACAACTTGCAAACCTAAATTATTGATTTTTGAGTCTGCAATTGAGGTTCCATTGGTTAGAATATACTTACCGCTATTTCCTTCGCGTTTAAAAAAAGATAGATACAAGTTGTAATTTTCATAATCTTCATAAAACCCAAATTCCACCTTATTCCTATAACCCCAACTATCTATCGAATCAACTACTTCAACAGAAGTATTAAAAAATTTGCTTATAAACTCTTTTTTAAAATTTAATTCTGCTGGATCAGAAAAGATTTGAAGTGGAGAAGAGGCGAGATAGCTCTCAATGTCTTTTGGTTCGACTCTATCTATTGATTTTTTTGTAAACTCTACTACATGTGCATAGAAAATTTCTCTCTTAGTCTTAAATGTCTTGACTATTCCCTCTTCACCTGGTAGCATTCCAAGAATATAGATTGTGCTAGGTTGTCTCTTGTAATTTACTTCTAACTCTTGAAAACTTGTAGCAGTAACATAACCTCTTTCATTGAGAGGACCTGCAATTACTTTAAACGATCTTTCTTTCATCATCTAATCATTAACCACTAAATATACAATGTCAAAATGTTAACATACACACTAGACCTACACTCAATCCCATTAAAAGGTGAAATCAATCAACGAGAAATTATTTATAAAGCTATTGATAATTTTTTAACTCCATTGCTTAAAAAGAAAAATATCCAAATAGAAATTATTGTCGGAAGAGGTAACAACTCCAATATTTATAGCTTTATTAAAGGTGTTCCAGTAACAAGATATTACACAAAAGAATACCTCACCCTTCTCAATATCAAATGTAAATATTCATCCTCCTTAGGTAAGTTTTATTTTTTTCTAGTATAAATATAACCCAAAGTAGAGAATTAACAAATAGTTGACTTAATGCTTAATTTATGATACATTAAAGTTGATATATATCAAGAGAAAAAGGAAAATGCTACATGCCCCACACCCGGCAAGTAATTGCCAGAAATTATTTAAAACATTTCGTGGGATTAACGTCCAAGTTACTATCAAAATAGAATATGAATCTACTACATTTAATAGAGTAGAAATTTATTCTGTTAGAATGTATGTTTGCACTCTTGGTGTAGTCGCATACAGACAAGAGTGGAACAATTATTCGCTAGAAAGGGCAAAAGCTGTTTTTGAAAAATTTGATATCAAGTCAGTTTGTGTAGTATTTACAAATTGGCTACGATACTACAATTTGGCAATCAATTCTGCAATCGTTGAGCCACAAGAAATGTCTGCTCTTCTTTTACAATATCCAGTAAAGAGGCATGTACATAGTTACTTTCCAAGATCCAACCGTCTTGAGACTCCGCATGAGATCAAACAAGCGGTGTTCTCAAACTTCATATTGAAACATCGTAAATTTTAATGTTTCAATCAAAACCACCCTTTCTTAATAATTAAGAAAGGGTGAATTAATTTAAACTTGTTTAATTGCATTAATGTTAATTTCAAATGTAGAAGATAATTCATGTTCGTCCTTTAGATTGAACTTTATATTATTTTTACCATCTTTAATATTTACCCTTACACTAATCTCTTCATTAGGTTTAAAAAAATATTGTTGTTCAATTCCCTCGATTGAACCTGTTGCAATTTTATTTGATTTGCACTTTAGAATAGAACTTGTAATAACAGAGTCATAATTGCAGTCCAGTTTTACTGCTGGTACAATATTAACTAATTGTTCTGAGATAAGTTTAATTTTATTGCCTATAAAATCTTTTACAAACACAGTTATAGATGCTTTGTCTTCTTGAAACTCTATTGGACATTTAAATATCTTTGCATCATTTGTGCTTTGTTGAGGTGTGCATATATTGCCAGATTCAGCTTTGGTTGAGTATAAAACTTTTTTCTCATCGATAATTTCAAAATCATCCCTACCCGAGATTCTTATAGTATAAGACTTGTCAGGATCTTCTTTTACAATAAATCTTCTAATATCAAAAGCTGTATCAATACTACTATAATCTCTGTCTAAAGAGTAAGTCTTTGTATTTTTACTTTCAAATTTGAAAAAACCAATATCAATATAGCCTCCAAATGTATATTGCTTTTTACCTTGAATCTTACCGAGATTTACTTTTTCTACATTGTCTTTTTCTTTAGAATAAGTTTTCTTGTTATCAACTTCTACCCAGAATTTTTTGTGCGATTCGAATAATAATGGTTGGTTAGTTTTTATATTTTCTACAAATTTAAATTCTGGAATTGGAATAAAATAACTACTAGCAAAAAATGATATAACCATCAACCCAAGCACCATAATAATTGGTGTAAATGGAAACCTCTTGTTGGTTTGTTTAAAGGATTCAAATTTGCGAAACATAAAGAATTGGTAATAGTATACCTTTTACTTTATAAATCAGCAAAATTAACAATTAGGTAAATAAATTATTTATCTATTTTTAATATCCAAACTTTGGAATCACTCTAATTAAATTTGACAAAATCGTCTTCATATATAACTATTTAATTAACTTCTTAATAGCCTGGGTGGTGAAATGGTAGACACGAGGGACTTAAAATCCCTTATCAGCAATGATGTGCGGGTTCGAGCCCCGCCCCAGGCACCACAAAAATTAATCCTTATGGGTTATTTTTTTTAACTCGCTTTTACTCTTCGCTTAATTTCAACTTTAGCTTGGTAATAATCTTGGGCTAATGTCTCACCGAGATTTTTAGCTGCAGATACTTTACCAAACTTCATACAAGAATAATCGTCGCTCGGAAAACTTCTATTATTCAATTCGACAACTTTGGATGGTTCGCCATTTTGAATATCGAGACCAATATAGAATGAAGCAAAATCAAAACCAGATTCAGTAATCATAACAAATTTCCAATTTCTAAACTAGACTTAATCTAATTCATAAAATAGTAAATGTCAAGCTACAGTTTGAACCTGTTTCATTAAACACTTCAACAAACAGTTGTCTTATTAAAGAAGATACCACTCATAACTTAAGGTGATACGCTACTTTTTCAAATACTTACCTTGTCAAAATTGCAACACATTCATAACTTAGGTAGTAAGGTTTAGATACTAATTAATTTGACCAATATTCACAACTTTAACAAGATCAAATTATGTTTATAAATATCGTCATCTTGGGAGCAACGGGTGACTTGGCAAGCAAAAAAATACTACCTGCTTGTGGTGAATTAACTTTAAAAAATCCTCAATATTCAATTAATATTATTCCTTGGTCACGTAAACCAATTGAGAATATCGATCAGCTTAATCAATATATCACTCCTAATAAATCTGTAATAAAAACTACAATAATAGGTAATTATTCTGACCCTGATATTATTGATTCAATTCTTAAAAGTGATCCCGATTCGCTATTTATTTTTTATTTAGCTATACCCCCTAGTGCAAATTTTGACTTTGTAAATGCTATTAGCAAAACGTCAATGAGAAACTATGAAATCATTTTAGAAAAGCCTTATTCAGTTACAAAACAAGATTTTTTGAAATTAGATGAATTAATTTTTAATAATAAATTAGAGAAGAAGATTAATTTTTTAGATCATTATTTGTTTAAAGATTCATATCAATTCAATCCTACAGTTTTAAGGTTTTTAGAAAATTCAATAAAATCACCTATTTCCAAATTGTCAGTAAAAGTCTTAGAATCAATAGATATAGGTAATAGAAAAGATTTTTATGACTCAACAGGTTGTATTAATGATATGTTCTTCCATGTTTACAATATCTACTTCAAATTAATCAAAACATTAGACGAGCAAGAAGATCTCAATATAACAAACCTTATTAAAGGCCAATACGAATCCTATCAAACAGATATCGGTAAACCTTCAAGAACAGATACAGCATTCCAATTAATTCTCCAAAATAAGAATCAACTAATCACTTTTGAATCAGCAAAGAAATTAAACGAAAAACTAACATCTCTTGAAGTCGAATTTTCAGACAGTTCAATATTAACATGGAATATATATCCAGAATCAAGATTAGAATACTACTCCAAAAACTCATTTTTAAATTTAGGATTAAAAAATTTAAATTCTGATCATTACAATATTTTCGAAGCATTGATAAGAGGTGATAAAAGTAATTTTGTACAAATACCAACAATTAGAACTGCCTGGTTATTACTTGATAAAGTTCATGAAATTAAATCTGAAATAAATATATATTAATTTTAAACTTAAATAAAATAACCATTACTAGCAGAGTGAAAGTAATGGTTTTTTAACATGTTTAGATTAAAATCTAAAACCACTAGAGATCCAGATGATATAGATAACTGGCACTAATACATTAGCTATAACTCCAAATAAAAGACCAAATATAATTGATTCCCAATTATTTGATTTTGCTTTTAAATCGATATTAATAAAGTTATTATCAGGAATTCGTAATGAAATAACATATGCAGTAAGTATAGCTCCAAGAACAATCCAAACATTGTTATATTGACTAAATATAAAGAACAATCCTACCAATAAAGAAAAGATTAATCTAAAATAGAGTTGGGTTAAATTTTTAATTTTCATAGTATTGTATTATAATTTTGCTAAAAACACCTAATGTCAAATTAGGTGTTAATTTATTTAAATCCGTAAAATCGATTGATTAATCATTATTATTCTATGAAGGTCCTATAGTTTTTTTTATGTAATTTAGTTACAACTCTCAATCATCTCTTTCAAGTAAACATCTCTATGTTTAGAACCATTTGCTGGACCTACTATTATATTTTCTTCTCATTGCATAATGATTTTGACTTGTTTTGAGTATTTATTTCTATCCTGTTTTAGACAGATGAATCTATATTATATTTTAACTAAACTATATTACTTAATAAAATTAACACTAATGTATAATAGAACAATTACAATAACATTCCCTAGAATATGGGCTAAAATAGCAGCTTTAAATCCTTCTTTAAATCTAATTCTTAAAAAAGTAAAGAATAATGAAGTGGGGATAAACTGTATAAAAAGTGCAAATAGAGTTACTGCTATTTGGTAAATATTGCTATTTAGAGAAAACTTACTAATATGTAAAATTGGAAAAATAAGAATTGTACTAATTACAGCAATATTTCTCAATTTAGAATTCACTTCAAAACGCTTAATTTGATTTAAAATTAAATAAAAACAAAAACAAAATACAAATCCAATAATTGAATATAATATAAAATCGTTTTATTGTCTTATAGTACTATTAATAGAAATACCTGTTGATAGAACAAAGAAAAGTAATCCAGGAAAAAAGATATTAGCCTCTTTGGTCAAGAAATATCTGAATTGTAATTCTTCATTAATTGGACCCAATATTCCTATAAATAAAAATATTATGAAAAATGTGAAATCATCATAATATACACTAGTAGATCTTATTTTACTACTTGGAAGCATATTTAATTTTGAATATAGATATTCTACTATTAGAACATTATAAACAAATAAAATAATAACCGTTAAAATTATAAAGAAAATTGTTTTACGGTTTAGATTGTACTTGGACGAATTTAAAAATTTAATTGATTTCATAATTATTCTACAATAAAAAAAGGGTGAAATTTGCCACCCTATATATTAATTATTCTGACTACCAGCCACGAGCTTTTTCAAAACGAGCTGCATTTTCTTTATTTTATCGGACGAAGCAGCAAAACAAGCCAGCCAAGAGTTGTAATGGAATTTTTTATGAATAAGCCTTTAATTGGAATTTCACTATATACTAGCTTAGTGAATATATAATGTTTAATTGGGTGTGATTTTTCTAAAAAGAATAGATTTTAAAAAATTACTATTCCTTAAAAAATCGACTTTCTAATATTGAAGGTAAGATAACATACATTATTAAAGTATATAAATTAAGCCAAAAAACACTTGGTTCATAATAAGTAACATGATATATCAATGCAACACCTGCAATAAGTTTGAGTAATAATAAAACAATAGCTATTTTAACAGGCTTATTATTTTTCCATTTATAATAACAGATGGCAATGTCAACCAATAAAAATAAGATAATAAAAAATTGAATCATAATAATTTGTTTAATACTGGATAAAGTAGTCTTAGTGAATTACACAAAGACTACATGGTTTTTTGGAATATATTACTGAAAGTTATCTACTACGAGGAATACCAAATACAAATTCACCTCCTTTTCCATTTCGTGAATTATTGTAATAGGACCAAATAATAGGGACGCCACTTTTTCGAGATATTTGAGCTGCCATTGTTCTGCCAACCGCAGAAGCTTCTTTGTGATCCCATGGCTCAAAGCAATAACCAGCATATACATTTACTTGATCTATAGGAATTCGATGAGTGATCATAATGATATTTTGGCCTCTAATGCAATTTTCGCTTTTCGCACATTCTTTGAGCCAATAACCAACAGCTTTTACAGCATTTGATTTTGCATAAGTGATAGCTGAATTTGCAGCCCAACTAATTACATCATCACTCGAAAATGCTTGAGCATTTTCCCCAACGCTCAAACTAATAGTGTTGTGTTGATCAAGACCAGAGATATTCTTTGAAGGTGTAACAGAGATAAGTGCAGTTGCAAAAAAAGTAGTCAAGCCAAGGGCGGCAAGAGAGACGGACTTAAGAAATTTCGACATTTTGTACTCTTAGAGGTAGTAAGATGAAAACGAACTGTATTGTTCGTATCAACTTCTTAACATATTAGGGGGGGGGTGTCAACTATTTTACACCAAATTATCGTAACACTGTTTTCAATTTATCAAATTTGTATATTACAAAAATGTAATTATTTAGTTATTTATTTACCCGTAATTCTCAATCTCCTCTTGCAAATAAACATCTCTAGGTTTAGACCCATTTGCTGGACCGACTATTCCATTTTCTTCTAATTGCATTATGATTTTAGCTGCTTTGGGGTATCCGATTCCCATTCTGTTTTGTAAGAATGAAGTTGAGGCTTTTTGGTATTGTATAACTAGCTTTTTGGCTTGTTCGTAACTGGAATCGATTTGATTGCCGTCATCATCAAATAGAGAATCGTTCTTACTTGTTTGCATTCCTGGGACATTGATCTTGACTTGGGGTTTTTGACCTACTGATTCATCATAGTTGGTATCTTCAATAATATCTTTTACTTGATCTTTAAGGAATTGAACTACTTTCTTTACTTCAGATTCATCAACTAACGCTCCTTGGAATCTTCTAGCACCAATTGAAGTTGGTGTAACTATCAGACCATCACCTTGACCCAACAACTTCTCAGCTCCCACTTGGTCTAATATTACCCTAGAATCAATCTGAGATGCAACAGCAAATGCTATACGTGTTGGTATATTTGCCTTTATCAAACCTGTAACTACTTGAGTATCTGGTCTCTGAGTACCTAATACTACATGAATACCTACAGCTCTCGCCATCTGTGTAAGTCTTACAATAATCGGTTCTACTTCATTTTTGGCTAACATCATCAAATCTCCTAACTCATCAATAACGAATACAATATACTTCATTGGTTCTTTATTGTAGGTCTTGGCGTATTTGTTATAGTCTTTAATATTTCGCTTGCCTGACTCTTCTAATATCTTATATCTCTTATCCATTTCTAGAACTGTCCATTTAAGAGCATTAACTGCTTTTTCAGACTCTGTTATTACTGGGTATAATAAGTGAGGTGTTCCTTCATATAGTTTAAGCTCAACTCTCTTCATATCTACTAAGACCAGTCCTAGTTGATCTTTAGAATATCTATATATTAGAGACAATAACAAACCATTTATCCATACTGATTTACCTGCTCCGGTAGCACCAGCAACCAATAAATGCGGCATCTTAGATAATGGGAAAATATAGTTTTGACCCGTTACATCTTTACCTATAGCAATTGGCAAATCTTCATTAAAATACAAGAAATAGTTAGATTGGATAAGATCTCTTAGTCTTACTGTTTCTTTTTTGTAATTTGGGATTTCTACTCCTACTAGTTTTTTACCAGGAATGGGAGCCTCAATTCTGATATTTGTTGCAGCTAATGCAAGGGCTAGATCTCTCTGTAATGCATCTATTGAAGATAATCTAACTCCCTCTGCAGGTTGTAATGTATATTGCGAAACTGTTGGTCCGATTGAGACATCACCCATTGTTACTGCAATCCCAAAGTTATTAAGAGTAGATCTAATAACTTCTTTGTTACCTTCCATATCACCAGCATCAGACTTATTTCTTTTATCGCTCAATAATTCATATGTTGGCAAAATCCAATCATGACCAAGGACGGATTTTTTTTCTTGAATTCTTGCTTCTGAAGCTACCATTTCTCTAACCTGACCATCATCTTTTGCAAATGTAAATACTTGTTTGGTTTTTGGTTTCTCTACCTCAACTTCTATAAATTCATTGTTTACAGGTTGCTTAAAATCAAGATCGTTAAATAATGGTATATTTTCTACTGGTTTTTCTTTTGAAGGAACTTCTTTCTCCTTAGTAGAACCATTAGCATTTTCTTCAAACCCAAAAAAATTAGGCATTTTATCCCAGATAGTAGCTGGGTTTTTAAATACTTCTCCTACATGGTTTGTAAATTCTACAAAAGTCATTCCAGTTAATGTAAATAATCCAGTTAACATTAAACAAAAAAGTGTAAGATAAGCACCAGTAACACCAACCAACATTATTATTATATACGATATTAAATAACCAACTACCCCACCTGCAAGACCATTTTTATCTTTGGTTGTAATATCTGAAATACTCATTACACCATAAAAAACAGATATAAATCCAACAAATGATAATAGCAATATTCCAAGCCCCCAAAACAATCTCGGAGCAAGACCTGCAGTCATAGTGTGTTTAGCCTGCACTCTATAGAGAATATATGCTCCTAACAACAGAAATATGGGAATAATAAATGAACCCCTACCCAATAATGTCCTCAAGAATGTACCAAACATTGTAGGAAGTCTGGATCCACTAATTCCTAAAATTGCAGAGTAAGAGATCAAAGCACCCCCAATGCAAACAATAATACCAATCGTAATTCTTGTTTGTTCATCTACATTGAGTTTTAAATCCTTAAAATTAGGAACTTTGATCATATCAAACATTAATTTATCCAAAATTGACATATTAGTCAAGTAGATTAGTATAAGAATGAATAAAAAAAATAGTCGCTAATTAAGCGACATCAATATTATTGAATGTTATCCCAAGGACTAAATGAAACAATATATTGAGAATTAACGAATCCTTGAAGTTTTGTACCGTTGATATTTACCTCTAATTTGGCGGGGGTAACTGTTACACCATTAAGCTTAACAGGGGTTGATACGCTTAGAACTCGCAACTGAAAGTTTTTACCTAGTTTAGCAATAACATCTCCAGAAAGTGAATTCTTACGAAGATTTAAATAACCATCACTGATATTGACTCGTACTGGTTGTGAAGTTGAGATTGATTTTCTTAGAGCATCTACATGATCTAAGAATTTACCAGCTACCCAACCTTCCACGCTTTCTGTACCGCCATCAGGAATTGGAGAACTAAAAACCATCTTGTACCAAGTTTCCCCAGTTAGCCCACGACAGTTACCAGTAACTGTTTTTTTCTCACCTAAATAGTGTCCAACTACACCTTTGTTTACACCGCCAACTACAATGTCACCTGCACCGCAAGCCTTTGCGCGGATGTTAATTCCATTTGAAGTTGTAGCAAATCGGTCAGAAATCTTATAACCATTGCTAGGAGTTAGCGCAAAAGCACTTCCAATGGTTACCAACAAAGTTGCAATTGAAACAGTGCTAAAAGTCAGAATTTTCTTAATCATTTTAATGTCCTGCAGTTATTCTGTATAAAAGGAGTGGACTAGTTAATTAATAACAATTTGGGTCCATGTTGTCAATGATTATCTTCTTCTGTAAGTTGAGAAAAAGAAACCAAATACTACGTAAACCAGATAGTTCAATCCATTACTAACTTCCAATCTCAATGACGGATCCATTATTTGAGTAACCCAAAAGAAAACACTTCCACTAAACAAGAAAAGTAATAAATGCAAAACACTTAATTCTCTCATTTTGAAAATATTCTCTAATGCAATCACCAAAATAGTAATAAACAACCCAACCAAAGCAAATACACCAATCTGGTAAAGTTTCTGAGTATAACTTAAATCGCCGATAAATACAATTTTAGCCAGCCCTGTCTCAACAAGGACCCACAAAAAAATGTATTTATAAATAAAATTTCCAAAGATATCCATTTTAGGTATTCTTCAATAAACTATTTATTTTATAACACAAACAAAATCGAGTGTCAATAAGAAATTTTTTAATTACAGATACGATCAATCTTGCTGATTTGAAAAATCAAATATGGATTAAAATCTTCACAGATTGGACTACCATTGCTAAAAGTGATAAAAGTGAAGCAGATGTTAAGCAGATTTACGATATTAATAATCGGCCAAATATCGATTCAGTTACTAAGACACAAGATGTTATTAACCAATTGTTTAGCTATAATGCAGTACAAAATTAATAAACTACTCTTGAAAATCAAAAATCTTATAAAGATAAAATCTCACTTTCAAGGTCGCACACCTGAAGAATTCGATAAAAATATTCAACCCGCATTGCATTCTTGGGGTTCTAAACTTACTGAAAAAAAAGAAGTTGAAAATGCTAGGTAAGTACGATTCCTCATTAATCCAATTTCACTGAACTAAACTAAATTAGTCTGGTATTTTTAACTAAACAATAATTACCCATTAGGGTAATTATTGTAGATTCTATTATTGATTAGATTTAAATCTAATTTATTTTTTATCAATTACGTCTGCATCTTGAACATTATCAGCTTTTGGTGAATCTGTAGATTCAGGTTCTGCTGTAATTGGTTCTTCGTTTGCATCAGAAGGTGTTTCAGCTTGGGCGTATAAGCCTTTACCAACTTCCATCATTTTATCTAGTAATTCTTGAGATTTTGTATTAAGATCTTCGATTGAAGTATCTTCTTTCTTAATCATAACATCTAATTGATCAACAATTGCTTGAAGTGATTTCTTGTCATCTTCTGGGATCTTGTCTCCAGACTCTTTGACAAAAGAGTTACACTCAGAGATTTGTCTATCTACATTGTTTCTTGCGTCAGCTCTTGCTTTCTTTGCTAAGTCAGCATCTTTTTGTCTATCTGCTTCTTCGATTGCTTTTTTCTTTTCATCTTCAGATAGAGTAGATGAACCTGTAATTACAATATCAGCTTTTCTATTAGTTCCTTTATCTTCAGCAGTAACTTTAAGAATACCATTTGCATCGATATCAAATGTTACTTCGATTTGTGGGATACCTTTTGGTGCTGGTGCGATTCCAGTTAGCTCGAATTTACCAAGTGATCGGTTGTCGATAGCCATTGGTCTTTCACCTTGTACAACATGGATTTCTACCATAGTTTGTCCGTCAGTATTAGTTGAGAATACTTGCTTCTTAGTTGCTGGGATAGTAGTGTTTCTATCAATCATTGGAGTCGCAATTCCACCCGCAGTCTCAATTGATAGAGTAAGCGGAGTTACATCAAGTAACAATATATCTTTAACAGAACCTTTAAGAACTGCTCCTTGAATAGCTGCTCCCATTGCTACAACTTCATCTGGATTAACAGAATAGTTAGGCTTTTTACCAAAGAATTCTTCAACTAGCTTTTGAACTAATGGCATTCTTGTTTGACCTCCAACCATGATTATTTCGTTGATTTGTTCTTTTGATAGTTTGGCGTCAGCAAGTGCTTTTTTAACTGGTTCGATTGTTTTCTCAACCAATGGTCTTGATAACTCTTCGAACTTAGCTCTTGAAATTGTCATTATTAAGTGTTGAGTTTGACCATCAACTTGAGTGATGAAAGGAAGATTAACTTCATAGTCATTCTTTTGTGAAAGGTCATGTTTACACTTTTCTGCTGCATCTTTAATTCTTTGTTTAGCAGAAACGTCTTTTGAAAGGTCAACACCTGTTTCCTTCTTGAACTCTGCCATAATATGATCAATAAGAACTCTATCAAAATCTTTACCACCTAAGTGAGTATCACCATTAGTTGATAAAACTTCAATTGTCTCTGATGAGATTTCAAGAACAGTTACATCGAATGTACCTCCTCCTAAATCATAAACTAGAACTTTTTCATCTTTTCCGTTTTCAAAACCGTATGCTAGGGCTGCTGCAGTAGGTTCGTTTACGATTCTTAGAACTTTAAGACCAGCGATTTCACCTGCGTCTTTTGTCGCTTGTCTTTGAGAGTCGTTGAAGTATGCTGGAACAGTGATAACAGCTTCTGTGATTGATTGACCAAGTTTAGCTTCTGCATCTTGCTTTAGCTTTCTTAAAGTCGCAGCTGAGATTTCTTCTGGAGAGTATGACTTACCGTCTTTAGTTTCTACTTTAACTTTTCCACCTGAATTAGTTACTTTAAATGGTACTGCTGTAATATCATCTTTAGTAGACTTTTCTTCGAATGAACGACCGATAAATCTTTTAACTTCATAAAAAGTATTTTCAGGATTAAGTACAGAGTTTCTCTTAGCGATTTCTCCGATTGTTACTGAACCATCTTTTGGGTTGTATGCAAATACTGAAGGCGTAGTTCTTGCTCCTTCAGAGTTTTCTATAATCACTGGTTTACCACTTACAACATAGGCCATTGCCGAGTTAGTAGTTCCCAAGTCTATTCCTAATACTATTGACATAATTATTATATAAAAATCTTATTTAATTGGATAAAAATACTGTAACATTAGCAACCAACTATGTCAAGTGCTAAAAGTTATCATGATACTTTTTTACTTAATTGTAAGCAACCATACACACTTAATAAAGTATATAATTTAGTTTTAAAAAATTAATAAAACTTCAAAAATCTATTAGAATAAAATTTTAAATCCTTACATTGGGTTGGGGTTTTGTGATAGGATAAATTGATAAGGGTGTATTATGATCTACTCTAAAAATTAATGGTTAAGATTTGACATTGAGGTAATTATATGCTTAAATACTACTAATTACTCTTTATTAGTGAAGCAAAAAGGTGAAGCGAAATATGTTTAAGAAAAGAAAGTTTAAAAGTAGGAAGCTAACTGGTTTCAAATTAAAAAGCTATTATATCAAAAAAGACGATCAGCTAACCCATGAGGAATTAGTGAATAATGCTATTGTAGCATTAAGTGTTACCAAAAGTTACAGTTATATGCATGAACAGTCCGGAAACCTGTTCATTTCACTAATGAATCGATATACCGATCAAGTTAAGGAACTTGATAGGAAGTATTTAATTAGTCTTCTTTACCTCAAGGATGAGCTTTGTCCAGAAACGATTTATAGATCTTTTAGATCAATTATCAAAAAAGCAGAACAAAGGAAGGCTGGTTCATCATTTAACTTCGGCTTTGTTAAGAAGTTGATTAGGTTTCCTGTGATTGGTTGATTCTTTCTTTAATTTTGGTTTTTAGTTACCTCTAAAAAGCATCAACCCCGATTTATTTTTTATAATCGGGGTATTTTATTTGGTTTTTAACTGTTTGATTTAAGTTCCTATAACGAATTCTACTACATCACCATCTAACATGATATAATCCTTACCCACAAGTTGCAACTTTCCATTTTCCAAAGCTCCTTTTCGACCATTAAACTTAATATAGTCTTCGAACTTTATTACTTCACCTTTTATAAACTTTTTTTCAAAGTCAGTATGTATTTTACCTGCACAGACTGATGCTTGCGATCCTTTGGTATAAGTCCAGGCTCTTGTTTCAACTTTACCTGTAGTTAAATAAGTTTCGAGTTTTAATGTCTTAAAACATTGCTTAATTATTTGATCAAGACCGGCAATAGGATCGAGTCCAAACTCAACTCGTTCTTCTGCACTTGAACCATCCAATTCCGATTCAAGACCTATATCTAGATTAAAATCAGAATCAAAATCAAGATTTGTACCATCGGTTATAATATTAGCTAGTTTAAGTATTGGCTTGTCTGTGAGTAAATTAAGGGTTGTTCTCCATTTGATAACTTCTTTATCCACTTTGTTTTCGTCTAGAATTACTGTGTTTGCTGGTTTGATATCAGTTAAGGCTTGTTGTATCTGTTCTAAAACTTCTATTTTTTGTTGACCAAATTTATCTTTTGAAATTTCTTTTCTAATCCTTATTATTGCAGATTCAACCATTTTTAGATCAGCCAGTGTTAACTCTAACATTAAGATTTCAAAATCTTCATTTGGATTTACTCTATTTTCTACATGAATAATTGAATCATGTTCGAATGTTCTAATGATCATCAATATCATGTCCACTTCTCTAATATGAGATAAAAATTGATTACCTAACCCTGCACCTGCATGAGCGCCTTTAACAAGCCCAGCTATATCTCTAAATTCAATTGCTGCAGGAATTATCTTGTCTGAGTTAGAAATCTTGCTTAGTTCCTCTAATCTTGAATCTTTAACTTCTACAATTCCATCATGAGGATCTATTGTGCAAAATGGAAAGTTCTCCGCTGGTATAGACCTCTTGGTTAATAAATTAAATAAGGTTGATTTTCCTGCGTTAGGAAGACCCACTAATCCTACTGATAACATATACAGTTATAATTATTTAGAAAATATAATTTGACAAGTGTTAATTTTTATTTTAGGATTCAGTAATCGGTACTTCCACCGACATTTCTCACTATTATTTTGAGGGTTTGTTATGAATTTCAAGAAGTTTTTCACTGGTCTTGTGACTACTGCTACACTTGGTCTTGGTATTTTGATCGCTCCTTCTGCATTTGCTCAAGAAGCACCCGCCACTAAATTGTGCCGTGACGCTACAACCCAAGAATGGTTATACTACAACGAACTTAACCACGCGGGTAAGACTGTAGGCTACGACTGTAATGGTGTTGATGCAAATGGCTTAGATAAAGCTGGTGTTCAAGTGATTACTGGTCCTGCCGATAATCCCAACCAACCCAACGGTTCTTGTAAAGATACAACTGGCGCTTGGTTGTATGGTGCTGACGGTTTTGACTGTAACGGTTTTGACCGTGACGGCAAAAAGAAAGAGCTAATCGTCCAACCCCCAGCTGATCAAACTCCTAAAGATAATTGTCGTGACACTACAGGTGCTTGGAAATACGATTCCTCAGGTTTTGACTGCAACGGTTTTGACCGTGACGGTAAACAAAAAGATCAAGTTGTTCTGCCTCCCGTTAAGCCTACCAAACCAATCAAGAAGTGTGATACTCCCTCAGTACCATGGGAATACACCAAACAGGTCGTAAACGGAAAAGAGTATCAACTAGATAAAAACGGTTATTCACCTGAAGGTTACTCCCCCTCAACTGACACTTGGTACAAAGCTGACGCTACAGTTACCAAACCTTGTGAAAAAGCTCCAGTTAATAAAAATGTGATCAAAAAGATCATCAAAAAAACTCGCATTGAATGGAAAAATGGTAAACCTGTTGCTCCCAAAATGCCCGTTGCTCCCAAATCATAATTTAACCAAAGTCACCTAATTACTAATTAGTATCTTTAAAACAAATAAAACCCTCGATGGTTTTAATTTTTTGGTTTTTTTAGGATAACTGATTTACTCAAAACTAATTAATTCTCAAAATTTAAATTCAAAATAATTGTTACTCTCGCTATGAACCAACAATTAGCAAAGTAACCATAGTATTGTAATTGCTAATACTATTTATACAAAAAACAACCCTTTAGGGGTTATTTTATGATAAACATTAGAGTGGTCGGGATGCAGGGAATTGAACCCTGCACCACTTGTACCCAAAACAAGCATGCAACCGATACACCTCATCCCGAAATTTACAATAATGTTATAGTTATATTATTTACTTTGAATAAATTTTTGTCAAATAATACAGTGCTTATTCTATATTTAATGTAAGTAATTTAAAAATTAATTAAGATTTTTTTTAAATTTTCAAAAAAAATACCAAAGTAATTATAACTTACTTTGGCTATTTTCATCACGTTAGAAAATATATTGTGATGATTGTTGAGACTTCATATAATCATCGTAGCTAGTACGACCCATCCAGTCGCCATCCAGACTAAAAACATCTGCATATTCCTTACGATCACCATTATGATCATAAAACTCAATTGGTGGAGGAGCTAGTGTAGACAGGTCATTTGTTTCTGTAACGTTTATCTGATTAGTTTCGTTTTTAGGATCGTTCATTTAAGAAACTCTTTAACTAGTGGATAACAATTCTTTATCACTATTCTTTAAATACCGCAAGTAAATGTTTTTAATTTAATAATTAGTTATAAATTTTTAAGCTTAAAAAAAGTGATATTAATACAAGCCATAAAATAATACTAAAAATTTACAACCAAAATAATAAATAACAAACAACAACTCAAATGGGTTGTTGTTTGTATTATTGATAGTTAAAGATTGTATAAACCTAGATTACTTAAGAATCTTAGATACTACACCTGCTCCTACTGTTCTTCCTCCTTCTCTGATAGCAAATCTCATTCCGTCTTCGATAGCTACTGGTTTCTCTAATACTACTTTGATAGCCAAGTCAGTGTCTCCTGGAAGAGCCATTTGCTTAGAAGTATCAACGAAAGTGATAGATCCTGTTACGTCAGTAGTTCTGATGTAGAATTGAGGCTTGTAACCTGAAAGTAATGGAGTATGTCTTCCACCTTCTTCTTTAGTTAAAATATATACAGAAGCTTCGAATTCTGTATGTGGAGTGATTGACTTAGGTTTAGCAAGAACTTGTCCTCTTTCTACTTGTTCTTTGTTAATACCTCTAAGTAATAATCCAGCGTTGTCTCCAGCTTCTCCTCTTTCTAATTGCTTTCTGAACATTTCGATTCCAGTAACAACTGTTTGTTGAGTGTCAACTAGTCCTACGATTTCTACAGCATCGTTAAGGTTAACTACACCTCTTTCGATTCTTCCTGTTACTACTGTTCCTCTACCAGTGATAGTGAATACATCCTCGATAGCCATCAACATTGGTTTGTCAGTTTCTCTGATTGGATCTGGAACGTATGTGTCTAATGCATCAAGTAATTCTTGAATCTTAGCTTCATAAGCAGCATCACCTTCTAGAGCTTTAAGAGCTGAACCGTGAATGATTGGAGCGTTAGCGCCGTCAAAACCGTTCTTAGTTAATAAATCTCTGATTTCTTCTTCTACTAATTCGATCATGTCAGCATCATCAACCATATCACACTTGTTTAAGAAAACAACGATTTGTGGTACACCAACTTGCTTAGCTAATAGAATGTGTTCTCTAGTTTGAGGCATTGGTCCGTCAGTTGCAGCTACTACTAAGATAGCAGCATCCATTTGAGCAGCACCAGTGATCATGTTCTTAACGTAATCAGCGTGTCCTGGACAGTCAACGTGAGCATAGTGTCTTGTAGCTGTTTCGTATTCTTGGTGAGAAGTATTGATTGTGATACCTCTTTCTTTCTCTTCAGGAGCGTTGTCAATAGAAGAGAAATCTCTTTTTTCAGCAAGACCTTTATTAGCCAATACCATTGTGATAGCAGCAGTTAAAGTAGTCTTACCATGATCCACGTGTCCGATTGTACCTATGTTTACGTGTGGTTTAGATCGGTCGAATTGTTC
>JAYUKV010000005.1:0-22302 GCA_043764135.1 bacterium
ACAAAATCTACAAAGATAACTAATCACTTTCAATTAAAATCAAAACTATATTTAGAAGCCTTAAAAAGATCTTTTGAAGAACTGGCTAAAATGAGGTTGGAGTTTGGTTGCGAAAGGTGAGATATTAAGCGTTTATCATTTGCCATTTACCCAAGAATCAATCGACAAAATTACAAATGAAATAGACTTTAGTATTTCAAATAAAGAATTCTCAATTCTATACAATGAATCAAAAATCCCAATGACCGAGCTAAAAAATGACGTTATTGATGCAACTCTAAACAGATATTCATCTGATCTATATTTTAGATCTTCAATCTCCAAGGTATTGGTTAAAATGGTAAAATCACTTAACAAATCTTTTATTCTTGACCTTAGAGGTGCTAATCCTGAATATGTAACTACTATAGAAGAGTTACACAGGCCAGTAATCAGACTATTATTAGTAGCTGACACAGAAATAAAAGCTCAAAGAAGACTTACAGAATACATGCATCTCAAATATTCAAAAGACGAATACTACAAAACAACACAACACCAACAAGAATTACTATCCAACATTAGAGAAAAAATAATAGCTCGCGACAATCAAGATATTGAATCAATCAATAAAACAGGGATTGGCTTGATTCATCCTAAAAGTGGAATCATAGATACCACAGATATAAGCGAAGAAGAGGTAACACAACTCGCATTAAAATTTATTCAAGATGAATTAAACTCCTTTAAAATCGCTTAAAATAAAGACTTTTTGGTTCTTGAATAATGTCATGGAAATATTACTTGACATGTACTATTTTTTATGTTATTATTAGGTTAGATACAGATGTAAACAACTCATTCAAATTCCGGAGAAAGATCGTGGCAAATTCCAACAAAAAGGCTCAAGCAAACACTCAAGCACAAGCTGAGAACAAAAATGCTGTGAAACTGGAAGCTGCTTCCAAAAAGCAAGCTGCTAAGAAAGAGCTTGCAGCTAAGAACCAAGCTCGATCGATCGCTGCCGACAAAGGCACTGCTTTTGAAGGGATTCAGAAGGCTGAAAGCCGTCATGCGGTCAAGCAATTCCTCGGCTTGCTTGGTAAGGCGAAAAAGGATTCTAAGCCTTTTTCACAAGCTCAAATCCAAGTTTTTGAAGCCATGAAGCCTAATCAAGTTGCCAAGCTTCTTGATGATGTCAAGATGGTTGTTTCAGCTAAGGTGGTCGGATTTTCGACCAATGGGTCCCATGACCTGTTTGAACTTGCTGGTATGGTAACAAAAATCGATATTGCTCGTCAAGAGCACTTCGAAGCCAAGCCTGCCCCTGCCCCTGCCCCTCAGAAGGCTGTGGTCAAGTTCAACGCGCCGGTGCGGAAACAAGATCGGAAATCGATCGAACTCCCGGTTCTCAAAGTCAAAGGTTAATTAACTAACCCTCTGAACCTTTCTCCCCTCCTCACAGATCCAATTTTGGTTTTGTGAGGAAATTTTTTTTGGAGAAATTATATAGTAATTCTAAACCTAACCAAAACCACACAATTATATTTATAATAACCCAAATTGTGAGTAAATTTAGAAAATAATTTTATAAAAATGAAATTAGGTATAAAATTCATTTCAACTTATAGCACCTATCATATTTCCCCTGAATCATCAGGGGAAATTGGGGAGAGTGAATAAAATTTATCTAGATATTGATTCTGTTATTTATCTCTTTACCCAATGGTAAAAGATAAATAATAGGAGCGATATATGGATAAATTTGTAGATTAGTTTGTACAGTTAAAGGGTGAATAGGCTATATATAATCTAGGACATCAATTTGTTTGTGATTTACAAGTTGTTGAAATTAGAAGTTTGTTTGAAAAAATTCTAAGATCTAATTCTAAATTAGTAGAGTATTATTCAACAAACTCAAATGATGAATCAATTAGGGGTCTAATATTGCTGTGCCGTTACTCGTTAACGGCATTATTTTATCTATAATTTTCGATTCTACCGTTAGATTTTATAAGATAAGAAACATGTCTTTCAGTCTCTAAATCAGTATTGAAAAATAATTTGCATGGAATTCTTTCATTTATAAATATAGACATAACAAGATTTCTAAATTTCCAACAAAGCCATCCCATTCAATTCTGATTTTAACTGTTTCCAATTGGGTATAAACTTGTCCATATGAGCAACAAAATTTGCATTGTGCTTTCTTTCAATTAAATGTATAAGCTCGTGCACAAGAACATATTCCAGGTGTTCTGGAGCTTTTTCAATCAAGTTTAGATTAAGGTTAATAGTTTTTAATTTTGGATTACACGAACCCCATTTTGTCTTCATTGTTCTTATAACAAATTTGTTAGATTTGACTCCGATTTCTGGTTCCCATTTTTGCAATAATATAGCGATATCTTTCTTAAGCTCTGATCTTTGCCATTTTTGATAGGTTTTTGCTGCATCATATTCTAATTTAAGATGTAATTTAATAGTGTTGTGAACCACTATTACGCCGTGGCGATCTGAGTTTGTGATAACTTCCATCAGAAACCTTTGACCCCTTAAATAATGACTCTCCCTTGTCAAAAATTCTCTTGCTGACATTCTTTTTTGAAGACCAAACTTTAGTTGTTGTTTTTTTATCCAGACAATTCTCGAGCTTAGATATACTCTTAAATAATCAAGATTAGTTTTTATTGGTGCCGAAACTCTCACCTCTCCGTAGGGTGGATATACACTTAAATGGACATTTTTAATATCTTTTAAGGTCACAGCAATGTCCACTGATCCAACGGTTAAAATATTAGTATTCATAATTTTCTGAAATTATGTTAAACAAGCTTTCTACTTTTTCTTTATCACCCAACTGCATCAATAGAACTTGTTTAATTTCTCTTTCTTTTTGAATATTACCCCGCCAATCAGCTTTAGCTATTTGTTTAATACTTGTATCAATTGCAATGACAAGATCTAAATCACCATTTAAGTTGTTGAACAAAGCTCTTTTGCCTGCTGTATTTAATTCTTTAGGAAGATTTCCATCAACACCTTGATTAACCTTCTGTGATATAATTTCAATTTGTTTTAGGTACTCCTCGTATTCAATAGCCTTAGTTTTTCGAGCTTGGATTAGTTCATCAAGAACCGTGGACATGCGTTCAAAAAATGCTGGATCAACTTTAAATTCCTTAATTATTTTTGTACGGACATTGTTCTCTATTGTTTCGGCAATAGCTTCTGGGTTACCTCGCAAGCTCTTTGGCAGGTTTTTGATTGCCTCCATAACGCCAATATTTTGGATTATTTCCAATAGAGATATATTATCAAAAGGTGTGATTTTACGTGATTCATCAGCTTGTATATAGCTATCAATCAAATGTCTCATATCAGCCTCATAGCTCTTAATATCTAGGGTTTCACCGCTTAACGATTTGATCTCCTCTCGCAGCTTTAGATAAAAATTAAGATCTTTGTTGATTTCAACAATCTCTTTGTCGTTGTATCCAGCAGTAGGTAAATCATCAGCAATATTAGCAAAGGCTCTAATCAAAGAAACTGTAGACTTGTACAGTGCTGTTCGCTGGTACTCACGAGCTTGTAGCTCTCCAACAACTTCAGGATTACCACAGAAATAATCATAATAATCTCGTTTTTCTTTTGGAGGATTTACAGCTTCACACAGTGCTTTGATTGACTCTAAAGAGTCATCTAGTCTTTCACGCCCTTTTACAAGTCTGCTTTGCATTAATATATCCGTCTTGTTGTTGGATTTGAGTTCTGGATCTATTTCTGAAGTGTAGACATTAATTGTATCTTCAACATTTTTAAACAAGTGTTTATAATCAATAATATACCCAAATTGTTTAGTCTCTCCATCCAACCTATTAACGCGACAAATAGCCTGGAACAAGCCATGATCTTGCATACTTTTATCAATATACAGGTAAGTACAACTAGGGGCATCAAATCCAGTCAGGAGCTTGGAAACGACAATCAATAACTTCATCTTAGCTGGTTCTTTGATAAATCTGTCTTTTGCATTATCCTCGTATGTTTCTGTCTTGCTTTTATTGGGCTTTGCATCAACTTTGACTAGTAGCTCAGTATATGTTTTGAACATGTATTCTTTTTGGGTCTCGGTATTCTCACCTACATCCTCGGTTGTACAGTCTTTGGTGGCTGGATTGTAAGATGTGATAATTGCACAATGACCTTTAAATTCCGTTTTGTTAAACAACTTAAAGTACCTACAAGCCTCATAAATACTAGACGCCACAAGTATAACGTTGCCCTGTCCATCTAACAAACGAGCTCTGGTGCCAAAATCTAGTATAATGTCTTTAACAATCTCATTCATTCTTGACCTAGAACTAAGCACATTTTGCATTGTTCCCCATTTTTTCTTAAGTTCTGATTTTTGAAAATCATTAAGTGCTTTTGTTTTAGCTTCAAACCATTGATCTACTCGCTCAGTTGAAGAAAGTCGCTGATCAATATCTCGCCCTTCATAACATAGATCTAAGACAACACCATCCTCAACTGCTTCTCCAAATTTGTAAGTATGGATATATGACCCAAAGACCTCATGACTGGTCTGTTTATCTTCTTTAAGTAAAGGCGTTCCAGTAAATCCTACAAAGACAGCATTTGGAAGGAGTGCTTTCATAGTCTTATGTAATTTGCCACTTTGGGTTCTATGACACTCATCAACGAAAACAAATAGCTCACCTATGGTAGGCATTGGATTATTGGTTAATTCTTTGATGAAGTCATCCGTGCTTAAATCATCGGGCTTACCGAATTTGTGAATTAGAGTCGAAATTATTTTTGGCTCGTTAGTCATTAGTTTATTAATTAAATCGCTCCCACTTTTTGCCCTTTCCAGACTCTCACCTGCATCACTAAATACCCTCTCAATTTGTTGATCAAGTTCTGTCCTATCTGTCAAAATAATCACTCGAGCCTTAGGATTATTCTCTAGTAACCACTTTGCAATCAAGACCATCAAAACACTTTTACCCGAGCCTTGGGTATGAAACAATATCCCGCCCTCACGTGCTTGGAGTCGTTCTTGTGTCGCCTTAAAACCAAAGTATTGGTGCACTCGTGGCAACTTCTTAATTCCACCGTCAAATAGTACGCAATCATGAATAATCTCCAAAAACCTAGCTTTGTCACACATTTTTATCAAATACTTATCTAGCTTGAGATCTGTATTGTCTTGCTCGTCTTCTTTCCAAGTTAGCCAGTATTTTTCTGGGGTTTCTATTGTTCCATATTGCAATCCTTGAGTATCATTACCCGCCATAACATACTGAACCGTCCCAAAGAAAGGCATGATATATGCGTCTTGTTGATTAGTAAGATTTTGCCTAATTCCCTCACCAATACTAACATTACTTCGCTTTAGCTCCAGCACTCCAAGAGCTATTCCATTTACATATATCACAATATCAGGACGTTTGATTTTCTCACCCTTTATTGTAACCTCCTCGGCAATTCCAAAGTGATTGGACTCTGGATTTTTCCAATCTATGAAATGCACAGTTTGGTTCTGCTGACCTGCTTCAGCCTTAATTTGTACCCCATATCGGAGTATTTTGTAGATTTTTTTGTTAAGAGTATATAGATCATCTTGTTGATTCTTTGTAGCATTTTGGAATTCACTTATTGCTTTGTTGATCAAAACCTCACTATATCCTTTGGTTAATAGATACTTGATCAAAATCTCAACTTCAACATTACTATTCCCCTCTCGCTTCTCCCAGTTACCTAGGTAATCATAGCCAATTCGGTCTTGGAATAATTTGACGACACGATTCTGGGTGGCTCTTTCTGGTTCACCGATTTGATTGAATTTGTAGGTTTGAGACATATTTTGGTTTTAGGGTTAAATGTGTTAATAAAAAATTAATTAGAGAGATTTAGACAAGTCTGATTCTACCAGTAAGAAGTTCTTGCATTGCTCCTTGCTTGATCAGGCGATACTTGGAGAGTTTGGATTCCAAAACTTGGATTTCTTCGTCCATATCCTTGAGAATTGTGGCTATTTGGGTTTGCTCTCCATAAGTTGGTGGAAAAGGTATTTCAAAAACTTGAAAAGTTGGAAGTCTCAATGAATCAACCGTTGCTTTGACTGAATTTTCCATTGCATGTTTTCCAAAATATTCAGAAATATAGCGATAAATATATTTTCCAAAATACCTATCTTTAAATTTACTAATCATATAAACTCTTTGATGGAAGTCAAATTTACCATTTATATAATGAAATATCCTTCCAATGTTACCCTCTCCTGGTATTAATATAGCCTCACCGTCAAAAGAGTAGCTATTTATTTTTTCAATATTCTGCGATCTTACAAAAAATGGATACTTCCCAGATTCGCTCTTATCTTGATTGTTTCTTTTTCCTGTATAAATATCTGCAATCTCCCCCAATTTCCTAACCTCCCAATCTGCCTGTGGTTTCAACAATTTTTGCATTGCCCCTTGCTTGATAAGTTTCTTCTTGGCGATTAAGTCTTGGAGGCTGGTGATTAGATTGTCTATGTCTGTGAGAACTGCTGCAATGGCTTGTTGTTCTGGGATGGGTGGGAGTGGGATTAAGACTAATTTCAAATTACTTTTCGATACACCATAAACTTTTAACCCTGTGGCTAGTTTGTCTAATTGACTTTTTACAACTTTATTGTGGACAATATAGGCTTTATAGCCATCTGCAAAAATACCATTCAAGTCTCTTAATAAAAATGTGTGCAATCCAGAAATTGCTTTTTTAGAACCAATATTTTTAATCTCTACCGATTTTCCAATACCCTCATAATCCTCTGAGGCATCAGCCATAATTAAATCTCCATCTTGCAACAATGTGTAGTTATTTTTTAAGTGTGCGTCAATTTTTGGTAGTGTAACTTTGTCAAAATCTAAAAAATTATGGATCTTTGTATGTATATCTCCATAATGCAAATAATCAATTTCTCCAGTATTATTTAATTCACTTCGAGAATAATTAGCCGTTGATAACGGTTTAAAAACATCAAATCCTACTACGTCCCAGTCTTCGGGGATTATTCCAATATCAGTTTGTTTGTAGCCTTGTTTGATCGTTGTTGTGGTCATAGATTAGTGGATTAAGATGAGAAGGTTTGATTAATTACTTGACTATAACTAATAATAAGTGGATAATTATAGTATCTCAGATACCTAGCTGTATCAGGAGCCTCAAGAGCCGTCTTACCAAGTTGTAGGGCGGTTCCCGTTTTGTATTTATTATTTATATTGTTCATATTCTTTTTTTAGTTTGTATTTGTAATGGTTAGTTTCTATGGGGAATGCTGACAAAAGCATAATGTAATTCTTTCGCTGTGAGAGTATTACGAGATAATCATAATTATTATCAGAAATATAGTATTTGGTTTCATTATTCTTTGTTCTTGACCATATTTTGTAGTTTGACAAAGAAGTTTGGTGATCATCTATATATAACTTGGGAAATTTTATCCGCTCGGCTCGGGCAATATTGAACTCACGAATATTATCATTATTTTGATTTTCTTTGGTTATAATATGGTGAAAAGTCCAGTCGTATTCTATGCCATCAAGCCAATTTGTAGGTCGTTTTTTGAGAACAATTTTTTGACTTCTAAATTTTGTAGTGTTTGTGACAAAGTCGCCTAAGAACAATTTTAGAATAGCATCCAAAAACTCACCTTGTGAAGAGTAATCTGACAACAAAATTAAAAGTGGATTAACAGTCATAGTTTTCAATATTTCGTGGACTCCAAAAAAATAGATTAAATTTTTGCTCACCTTTTAGGGTGCTTTTTTGTAAGCTATATTTGCTTCTTTCTTTGATTCTTTCAATAACCTTGAGCTTAGCCTTGCTCGTCGTCAAATCTCTATTAACATAAGACAACGCCCCAATGAGAATATCTGTTATTTGCATTATTTCCACCTCATGAGATCTTACCAGTTGAACCTGTTTGATTATACTTTTATCAAAATCATACAATGAATTGCATAATACATCATGGAGTTTTTTGATTCTTTCCCCTCCATTGGTATCTTTAATATCTACAAATATGTTGTACTTATATCTTGGATCAATAATGCTAAGTAATTGCCAATACATCTTGTAATACCACTCATTTGAGCTTTGATTGAATTTTGTGTGATCAAGTTTATCTCTATTTTTAACTACCAATCCACGAAATACAAAATCATTATTATCAAAAAAATAATCAATTATATCAAGATAAAGAGCAACTGAAGCAGGGGATAATTTTGTCCATTTAAGTTCTTGAGTTGGTTTTATTCCATGTTTGATTTTTATCTCCCGAATCCTTGCAAATATCTCATCTTTCTTTAGAAAAGGAACCTCTACACCACCAAGAACCATAATTGTTTTGTTGATTCCATTAAGTGAATTATCATTATCTAAGTGGCAACTTTCATCGCAATAAAAATTATATTTAGTCATATACTGGATTAAATATTTGTAAGATTAAATCCCATTTTATTTAAGTGTCCTTTTACTTTTTGCTCGGCAGTTTGTAGTTCTATGAGTATTGTTGGTAAGGGTTTAGAGTATCTATTTGCAAGCTCTTTGACTCTACCTGTGAGGGTTTGGCTGATTCTGTCCATTTCACTGTGAATTGATTTTTGGAGGAATGTCATCCACTTGTCTTTAATTACAAGAACTTGAATCTCTTCAATAGTTAGGGTTGGATATTTGGCAATGACATTGGTTTCTAGCTCTTTGTTTAGGATTTTGAGATTAGCTGTGAGGGTTGCTTCTTTTTCTACTAAATCAAGGTAGCTTTGGCAAATTGCAATTTCTTTTTTGAGTTCATCCGTTTGGGGTTTTTCACCTTTTTTTGTTTTGAGTATTTTGGTAACTTCAGCTTTGTTGATTTTATCTAAGTCTTCCCAGATTCCACCCTCTACTCCGTGTTCTTCTTCTAGTTCAGTTTTGAGTGTTTGAAGTTCTTCTTTTTGAGTTAGCAAAGCATCAATTGCGTTTTGTTCATCTTGGTAATACTTGGCAACAACAAGCCCAGTTGGGATAATTCTACCCTCAAGCCCTGCTAGACCTTCTTTATCTTTTTTGACATTTTTGACGTTGATAGTAGTTATTCTAGTCAGCTCGTTACCTGACTCCCAGCCACCAGTTGCAATTACATAAATATCATCTTGCATTGTCTCGCTCCAATAACTCATTAGATGCTGGTAAACATCATATTGATCCAATAACTCAGACTTATCAAAACTATGTAGGAGCGACTCAGAGATATTATGAATCACTTTTTTTGGTTTACAACCTTTTGATAATCCTTTTAGACTTGCTGTTGTATCAGTTCGCCATTTTGCGAACACCTTGTTGACACCCTCGCCATAACTTACAAATTCTTGATTCTCAAAAATCGCTGTTTTTATGTTATCTTGATCAAGTAATAACTCGGAGTAACTATTGATAGGCTTCGTAAATAATTTGGATTCTAGTTTTGGGCATACCTTCCAGTAGTTTACTAATTTCTCAATATCAACTTCTGGAATACCACCGCTTAGATGAGCATGTAAGTCTTGTATATCTTCGGGCTCTTGAGTGTCTATATACCTTGGAATATTCAGGTTATAATCATTCTTAGCAATTTCATCAAGGCTTACCATACGACTATATTTCTCAGTCTCTATTTGGTTATTAAAAACATCTACAATTTTGTGGATATCCTGATCTCGGAGGCGATTTTTGTTACCATCCTTAACAAAACTCTTTGAGGCGTCAATCATAAATATACCTTTACGGGTGTGTGCATTTTCTTTATCAATTAAGATAATACAAGCCGGGATACCAGTTCCGTAGAATAGATTTGCTGGTACTCCAATAATACCTTTAATTAGCCCTTTACTAATAATATTTTTACGAATAACTGCCTCACTATTACCACGGAATAAAACACCATGTGGCAGGATTATAGCACCTTTACCCTTAGAGTTAAGTGATTTGATAATATGAAGGAGAAAAGCATAGTCCCCATTCTTGTCTGGTGGAGTGCCGTAACCATCGAACCTATTGTATTGATCACTATCTACTGACACGCCACTTGTCCAATTCTTAAGGCTAAATGGTGGATTAGCTACACAATAATCAAAGGTTTTAAGACCTTCACTAGTTGTCCAGTGCGGAGTTGAGAGTGTGTTATCAGACCATATTTCTGCTGTTGGATTATCATGCAAAATCATATTCATCCTAGCAAGTCCTGCAGTAGTTGTTTCTTTTTCTTGTCCGTAAAGCGTGATATTTTTTTCAGCTTCATAACTTAGCTTGAGTAATAGAGAACCTGATCCACAAGTAGGATCGTAGGCTGTGGTTTTACCCGTTGAGTTGGAGCTATTTATTCCAATAATTTTGGACAGTACCTTACTTACCTCTGATGGTGTGTAGAATTGCCCTTTACTTTTACCGCTTTCTGTAGCAAAATTTCGCATTAAATACTCATAAGCATCTCCCAGTATATCGTCCCCTTCGGCTTTGTTATTACTAAAATCCAATTCAGGTTTGTTAAACACACCAATCAACTTGGACAATGTATCAACCATATCTTTATCTTTACCTAATTTGTCAGAATCATTGAAGTCAGGAAAATCTGATAATTTGTTGGCTTCTTTGATTGGGTTTAAGATTTGTTTGTTAATTTTGTCTCCTATTTCTTTGTCACCAATTAGAGCTACCATATCTTGGAAACTAGCACCTTCTGGAATTGTTATCTGTGCATAATCTAAACCTGCGTATTTATCGCTAATGTATTTAACGAAGAGTAAAACAAGGACATAATCTTTGTATTGACTGGCATCCATCCCTCCACGAAGTGCATCGCAACTTGCCCATAGGGTACTGTATAATTCTGATTTTTTAATTGACATATTGTTAAAATATTAAGCATTTAATTTTTTTTTATCCTCATTTAAAATAGTATATATCGTCTGTTTACTAATCTTAAATGTCTCCGCGATTGTAGATAATGGTATAGTCTTATCAGCATGCATTTTTCTGACAAGTTCTTTTTGTTCTGGGGTACAAAGTGGCGGTCTGCCTCCTACTCTTCCCCTTGCTCTACCTGGTCTTAGACCTGCTTGTGTTCGTTCCACTATCAAATTTCTTTCAAATTCTGCCAATGCTCCAAACACTTGAAAAACTAGGTTTCCTGTTGAGGTTGTGGTGTCAATTTCCTCGGTTATGGATTTAAAACCAATTCCTTTTGATTTCCATTCGTCCATTGTCTTGATCAAGTCTCTTAGTCCTCTTCCCATCGTATCTAACTTCCAAACAATTACATTATCACCTTTTCTTAATATTTTTTTGAGTTCATTTAATTGTTGCCTATCAAACTTGGTTCCTGTGATTCTATCCTTAAAGATTTTATCACATCCTGTAGCTTTTAGGGCATCAATTTCTAAATCTAAATTCTGGTCTACGGTTGAAACTCGTGCGTATCCTATATTAATATTAAATTATTTATCAGTAATGTCTGTTTGATCTAACTCTGCATCATCGTCCATTGAATTATCCTTGAACTTGAGAGTATTATAAGTTGTTTCCCAATAAAAATTTTCAAAGGTAAAATCATTGTTAATATCAATATTAAAGTAGTATTCATCGTATTTTTTGTCTTTTTTAGATTTAAGAAAATTTTGTTGTATCATATTTGCTATGGTTTCAGCTTCCCATTTTTCATAATAACTCCTTTCATGGATAATTTTCCAAATACTGTGATTGGTTTTATGTCTTAGTTGAGCTGTTACAACATAATGTGGCATGAGTGATAGTTCATGCAAGCTATCTTTTATATTGTTAAACGGATCTATTGAATTTGGCTTTTCTTTCATATAATTTCTATTCTTCAAATCCTTCTACAGATTCAATTATTTCTTGTTTACTTGGTAAATATTTTGCTATTTGCTCTGTTAAAGTCTTATAACTGTAAGTTGCAACTCCTACTGGTACTTTTGTATTTTGTAAGGCAAATTCTACCATAGTTTTATCTTTTGATTTACAAATAATTATGCCAATTGATGGGTTTTCATCTTTATATTTTTTTATTCTTCTCTCTAACTCAATTCTACTCCAAAAATTTTGTGCAGCCATGGTAAGATAAAACTCTCCCGCTTTTTCATCTTCAACTCTTTCAAAAATTCTTAAATTATGGTTGAACAGTAATTCTTGTTCAAGCTGAACGAGTTTTTCATAGTTCCCATATTGTTCATAAAAAGATCTTGCTCGCCATAAATCAGAAGGTTTAATCCCTTTCATTTCTGGAAACTCTAATTGCAAATCTTGCGACATTCGCTGAACAACACTTTTACCCCAAGTTTCAGTTTGTAACTTTTCATGTAAAATTTTACCTGTATCCCAATAAAACTGTGTATGCTCTTTATTGATGGATTTTACAACTTTAGCCTTAGCTTCATAAATCCTATTTTTAATAGACTCAAAGGTTTGCAAATAATCCTGTGGAAGTGTTGATAAGTGATCTTTCATAGCTGAATTAAAATAATTTTTAATTTTGTCTCAGTTGATTTAATACCAAAATCTAACATTTATTTACCAAATCTGTCAAAGCAAAAATTAGTTTTTTTATATAGTATTTAGAACTGATGAATTGCGAGTTGTATCAGTTTCGATCTAGGTTTTATTTTTCTTGCATTGTTGATATTTCTAATATTTATGGGGACAATATTTTGATTCTTTGCCGTTAAAAGCCGAATAATTGTATTTAAGAAATGGGGACAGAATAAATAAAGTTAAGATTAGTAATTAATCTTTATATTAAAATATACAAAGACAGACAAGAATAAATAGGTTTCCAATCTAAAAAACGGTGTTTTTTTGAACTTAGATGATTAAAAGGAAAACCCAGATCTCAAGGATCTGGGTTTAAATTGATTCTTCACTACTAATTAGGGTTATGTTTAGCCTTAATCTCAGCTAAGAGCTGTAATTCAGAAGGAGAGTACTCTTTAGGAGTTGCTCTACTAGATGAGCGTCTCAATGCTGATGTTCTCAATCCTTGTTGATATTTCTCTTCAACTTGTTTAAGAGTATCGGAGTAATACCAACCTCCAGCTTTATAAAAAACGGAACGGACACCTAACTTAGTTATCTGCAACATAATCAAAAAGCTCCAAGTTAATAATGATCTGGGCAGATTCAAGTATAGCTACATATATCGCTTCTTGTCCAAAAATGTCAAGAAATTCAGCAGCAAAATCACAGACTCTTTGCAAGGTTGTATCGAAAAGGATAATCATTTCTGATTCTTCATGAGTCACCTCGTATGGTTCGATTACTGATGTCCACATCCCTTTTACAGGTACCCTTGTATACCCAGCAAAATGTTTTTGAGTAATAAAATATGCATCAAGCATATCGCTATCAATTACACGGATCCGTTCCAGCCTTTTATCCTCATCATTTTGAGGAATATTTTTACCAATATAAACATTAAATGAACGTGGTTCATCCAATGGAATACCATTAATTGCCCGAACACTTTGTGCTTTGAGGTTAAAACCTGCCATGGATTCTCCGTAAGGTGTGGAAAGAGGTTGCCTTACCTCACAATTTACGATATTTTTAGACAAATGTCAACAATTATGACTTGTTTAAAAAAGATAATTACAACTATTAAATATATAGAATATAAAATATCCAAGAAGTGTATTATCATGTAGGAAATTGAAAATTAAACCATCTCATAAACTCCAATTAACTCTTGAACTCTAAAATAAAATCCTGATCCGCACAAATCCATTTTACTTGTTTTATCACTCTTCAAATAATCAACAACTTTCAAAATACTTTTTTCTCTTGCTTTTTTGTATAATGAACCGGAGGAGGAGTGACCTAGAAAATTGACCATTTTAGCCAATCTGTAGTATTACTCAATCAAGTCTTAGAGTTTGAGGTTTAAAACAATGGAGACAACAATCGATCCGAAAGTACAACGAAGACTTGAAACTTTTGCCAGATTTAAAGCTAATTTTGAAAAGGGTGAAATTACCGCTTAAGAACTTCAAGTATGGAAAGATTGTATTTGGCCATCAAAAGAAGGTCAGAAACGATCGAATCAGTTAATTCGTGATTATTACGTTGGTAATAAGTGAGCTATACGAGCCAGTAAAATCTGGCTCATTTTTTTATTTAACAATCTCACTAAATCCCATTAATGCTCTAACTTTGAAATAAATTTGTGCTGTGAAAAATACTAAACTATTGATTTAAAATCATAATTCGTTTAAACCAAAATATGATTTTACATTCTTCAAAACTTTTTGAAAAATTCGGCTATAATGTTGGTACAACGGATAAAGAACTAGATTTTAAAAGATTTGGTGATCACTTCCAATCAAGTGTAGAAAGTTTAACTAAATACTTACATGCCCTACCCAGTCAGTATTTAGCTGTAAAACAAATACATAGCAATATTATTCTTGAACAACCATATATAACTTCATCCACAACTGAAGGAGATGGGATAATTCTTAAAAGAAGTAATATGATTGGGGTTATAAAAACAGCTGATTGTCTACCTATTGTAATCTGCGATCCAACCTTGGATGTAACAATTCTTATTCATGTTGGTAGAAAAGGAGCAAGAGATGGAATTGTTGATAATGCAATAAAACTATTCAAGTCATGCTATAACTCGGATATTTCAGATTTAATTGTCTATCTTGGACCTTGTTTATACTTCGATGATCATATTGTCTTTGAAGAGGAGAAAGACGGATTTGATCTTAAGTATTATCGTGCTTTACCTCCTGGAGTACATATTATTAATAATCAACAGTTGTATGATGAATATATTACATCTAGAAATGTTACAGAAGAAGATATGAAGCAGAAAAATAGTGGATACTTCGATCTTAAATCTTTTGCTGTAGATAAACTATTGGAATTTGGAATTATAGAGTCTAATATTGATGATTGTAATATTAATACATTTACAAATCTGAATTGTCATAGTTACAGAAGAGACTACCCTTCTAATGGGCTATCAGCAACATTTGCACAAAAAATTACTACCTAAAATGGTAGTTTATTCAATAGTTTAATATTTACTTAGGATAGACTTGTAAAGCTCCAGATACTCTTCTGACATTGTTTCAATATCAAAAAGCATTTTGGCGCGAACAGAAATGTATTTACGTTTCATGTGAACAAGTTTATCAAAATGCTTGATACCTTCTTCAAAATCCTCTACACAAAAACCTGTTCTTCCCTGTTCAATAAGTTCTGGCAATGCTCCTTTACGAATTGCAAGAGTTGGTGTCCCACTGCATGCTGCCTCGCAAATAGTAAGACCAAAAGGATCTCGGAAGTTAGTCGGGTGTAAGTTAATAAGAGCGTTTCTTAACAGATCTGATTTTTCCTTAACTGCCAGCTCGCCGAGAAATTCAACTTTATCACCATCGATGAGGGGTTCAATTTTCTCTTTAAAGTAAGTTTCGCCAAAGTGATCAATCTTACCTGCAAGTTTCAGTTTTATACCCCATGCAGAAGCGATTTCAATTGCTTTATGGGGGTATTTTTCTGGATCAAATCTGCCCAAAAAACATACATAGTCTTCAGGATGCATATTCAATGGAAAGTCAGAAGTATCAACAGAGTTGTATACTGTGCCTGCCCAATTAATACTTTCTGGATATGCTTGCCGTTGGTTGTCTGAGATTGAGTTAAAGTGCAGGTGACCGTTTAAGTCAAAGAACTCTTGTTGCTCAACACTATAACCACCATGGAGTGTTGTTAGAATAGGTCGCTCAGGAACTACACCCTCTTCCATCATCTCACGTAAAATATTTGTATGTCTGTTAAAGTGAGAATGATAGAGATCAACCCAATTGCAGTGGCTTAAGATATGCTCACGAAATTTAATGTCAGTATTAAATACTAACTTGTCATGACTATCTCTATCTTCTTCAGTTAAAGCGAAGAAAAGATGCTTATCTACAAGCTCCAACAATTCACAAGGCACATCGGAATCACCTGTACCGATTAACTTGATGTTGCAATACGCGGATAAACCTTTAACAATGTTAAAGATAACTCTTTCTGTACCTCCGTATTTTAGAGGTGGAACAGGAAGATAAGGCGCTGAAAAAACTAAGATATTGAGTTTGTTCATTTGTGGACCAGTCCTTGTATAAAATTCTTTCAAAGAAGAGAAGCTAATTAAGCTTTACAATATAATCCTTCAGTTTATGCGGGTAATTGTCAACAACCAGGACTAAAGTTGCAATAATTTTACAAGTCAGTAATATTTGTAGTATGTTCATAACCTTTTTGGTTATTTGTTTGTTGTTTATATTTATTTTTATCTTCTTAACAGCTAATTTGGGTCAAAAATGGCTAGTTAATATTGATTTAGATTTTACAAAATATTTAGCTACACACAAACGTAACCAGTTCAAAAACATTTTTTTTAAATATATAGATAAAGTATTTATTCTTTGCGTGATAGGAGTTATACTGACAACTTTTTATAGACTAACCAAAATCGAATTCTACCCATCTATAATCACTACATTTAATAAATTATCACTTAAGATATTTCTACCATGGATTACAGTTGCTCTTATTGTAGTATTAATTAAACGATTAATCAGAAGATCCAGACCTCATTATATGCCACTTAAGGTTTATACTGATAATTCATTTTCTTTTCCCTCGTTACATGCAGCATCTTCGATAGTTATTGCATTGGGAATACTTAATGTATTACTGTCTTACTCTAGCTACTTTAACTCTTCAATTATTGGTATTATATTATTAATAACAACCTTAACAGCAAGTCATATATTAGTATGTTATTCTAGAGTCTATCTTGGGGTGCATTATCTTAGCGATGTAGTAGCAGGGACTACAGTAGGATTCGTTGTCTATGGATTGTTTATTAGATTGTAACTTTAAGGGCGTTGCCTCAGGGATTTATCACAATGTACAAGGATGCACAAATTTATAAAAAAATATGAAAACTATAATCATTACTGGAATTTCTTCTGGATTCGGAAATCACATTACCACAAAACTATTAAATGATGGTTATCGAGTTATTGGAACTATCAGAAATATTTCTGATAAAAACAACTTGGAATTTATTGATCACCAAAATTTTAAACTTGCATTACTTGATTTATCAAGTAAAGAATCTGTTGAAAATTTTGTAAGTTCTACTTCAAATGAAGAAGTGTATAGTTTAATTAATAATGCTGGATATGCAATAGCAGGATCTTTAGAAGAAGTTGAATTCAATGACATTCAAACAGGCTTTACTGTCAACGTTTTGCATCCAATTCTACTTACACAATTATTACTGCCTAAAATACGAGATCAAAAAGGTGTCATTGTAAACATTTCTTCACTTCTGGGTATTAAATCACAAGCTGGGTTGGGAGTTTATAGCTCGTTTAAGTTTGCAATTGAGGGTTTAAGCGAATCTTTAAAGCTTGAAATGGAAAAGTTTGATGTCAAAGTAGCTCTAATTGAACCCGGTCCGTTTCAAACAAATTTTGTAAATAGAATTAGTGAGACACCTGATTCAGTTTTGGAAGATTACAAAAACAATTCTGCTACCAAATTAAAAGAGTTGTACTTAGAAAATAATCACAACAGAGAATCAAACTTAGATTTAATTTATGAAGCTGTTGTTGCCGCATTAGATAAATCTCAAAATGATTTTAGAATTATGGTTGGCAAATATAGCGATACAATGAGGAGTAAAAAAATTGATGACCTCAAATCCGCCAAAATAATCAATTAAAAGAATTATTGTACCCAATAAGGGCGCGAATTTATTTTAGCTTGCGACACCCCATCATTTTTCCCCTGAAGATTCAGGGGATGTCACTTGTGACAGGGGTCGTGATTGCTGCTAGTTGTGCATTGCTTGGTTGTAGTGTAATTTTTTTAAATAGATTAAATGTTGCTTTCTAAATTAGCAGCATTCGCGACCCCTGTCAGCTAACGCTGACATCCCCTGAATCTTCATGGGAAATTGAGGTTGTGTTAATATTTACTTAGAATTTGGGTTTTTGAAATAAACCCTCCTGCATTTTTCAGCAAGGAGGGTTTTAATATAGAATCTATCTAGTTGATAAAATGTCAGCAATCGCCTTTAACGATTTTTGTTTTTCAGGTGTAAGGCTTGCAAAAAACTCATCTGCGAGTTCTTTATTGGTTGGAGGTTTTGGACGTTTAAATTTACTTAAGAATTCAGAGATTTTACTTAGTAGTGTTTTCATGTTGTACCTCTTAGTTTAATGTAAAAAACTCAGAATCAATCAAACAAATTGCTTCTAACTTTGTAGTGCAATTATTTGCTTTAGTCAAAATGCTTGTAAAAATTACAGTTTGATTTGGAGTTAAATAAAATTTGATTGCATCAATCAATTTATTATACTGATCATCTGTAACTGTTATTAAGTTGTTATTGACCCATAAGCTAAAGAAATTAAATTCAGAACTTGGTACTTTAACAAGTTTTGAAATCTGAAAGTACCAGACCTGCTTTAAAATCTTATCATTTAGAACAATTCCGTTTAAACAGCAGAAAAGAAAAGTAATAATACCTACTTACCCATGGCTCAATTTTTGAGGTTGAATTGTATTCATTCCTTCAATAAAAGTATAAACTCCATTAGATGTTCTGGAGTAAATAGTTTTACTTGCCCATGGTATATTGTTTGTTATCCAAAGCGGATCACTAAAACATTTGAAAACATCAACGTAGTCAACATCTTCAACTGCATTATAAGAAAATGACTTGTGATCAAGTATAGTTTTTCTGTTTTTGGATATTACGCCAAGTTTTGATAAGTTTTTATCAACAGCATACCAGTACCATTTATGAAAAAAACGTTGATAAAAATTGAAATCAAAGTCTTTACCAAGAATAATATTCATTAATTTTTGCTTGGTAAAACATGCAATTAGAAATGGTGGGTTTTCATTTGCTACAGCTAATATAACATATAGAACTGTTAATAAAGTTGTAACAAGCCAAACTACATTAAAACCACTTAATGTGAAAATGTTGATAATGCAGTTGCATTCTCAGAAGTGTAAACTTTTAACCAATCTAGTTTTGTAAATTGCAATAATGCCAAAGGTATTCCGATAGCTGATATTATCAAACTTATTAGTAAGATTAATAATATTGTTGGTAATTTTATACCAATCATATTAAACTCCGTGTGATTATTGTACAATCTGTATTAGGCTTACCTAACATTAGGTATTTACCGAAAAAAAAACCTATTGTCAAGGACTTTTGACTTATTTTTAGTGATTAAGTTGATAATCAAATACTTAATAAAACACGGTTAAGTTAATCCAACAATCCTACGTATTGTTTATTCGGTTGTAAATTTATTAAGACAAAAAAAGTACCCTTTCGGGTGTTTTTTATTGAGCAATTTTCTCGATTAAATAATCTAAAGCTTTTCTGTTAGCTAGATTATCACCTATCATGTCTGTTAACTCTTGTTCTGACGCTTTCTCAGGATAGCCGTACATTGAAGGTGATGCTTTGATTTGGTCTACATAAACCTTAAGTTCATCAATAGATGGTAATTCTAACTTCTTAGTTCTGATTACTGTAAGATATGTGTATTGAAGTTTTAATTCCTTCTTTACATTTTCTTCGATCTCAGATCTAACGGTTAGAGAGTCAGCATTTTCAATGTTCTTATTCTCTGACTTCATTCCCATTGCTTGAAATGCTTTACCGATTGGTTGACCTGATCGTTGAGCGTATTCAATTAGTTGGTTGAAGATTCTGTCTGTTTGTTGATTAACTACTTCAGATGAAATTGGGAAATTAGGTGAGTCAGAAATAATTTTTTCGATTACTGCTGTTTGTTTAAAATTCTTTTCGAATTCTGCTTTTTCCATGTCATATCTAGTTTTGATAAAAGATTTGATACTTTCTTCTGATTCAAGTTGTTGCTTCTTCTCTTCTGAAGAGTCAACTATTTCTTGGATTGAATTAAACTTAGGAGTGTTTACTTCCTTGATGTTAGCTGTAAATTTTACAGTTTTACCTGCAAACTTTTCTGAAAAATAGTCAGAAGGAAATTCTACATCAAAAGTTTTGGATTCATCAGTTTTCATTCCTTGAACTGCAGCTTCAAACTCAGGTAAAAATTCATTAGAACCTAATAATAGAGTGTATTGATCTGAACCAAGTTCTGGATGAGATTCACCATCTAATTCTCCACTAAATGACATAACAACTTTATCACCGTCTTTTGCACCTTCTGTTGATGGGATATATTCGTTAGCGTCTTTCATTAAGTTACGAATTTGAGATTTTTCGTATGCTTCGTATTCTGGAAAATCTTGAGAAGTGTTATCTACTGTAACTTTTAGTTTTTCAATTTGATCTAGATCTACTTTTGGAAGTAAGTTAGCAATACATGAATAAACTAGGTTTTGATCATCGTCTTCTTTGATTGCTTTTTCTTCTGTTGTATCATATGCAAGTGATAGTAATACGCGTCCTTCTTTGGTCAAAGATTGATCAACTTCTTCAAAAGCAGTTTTAGAAGTTTCTTTTACAACTTTTTCCATTATTACTGATTCCAATGCTTGTGTATTAATATGCTTTAAAGCAACTTCCTTAGGAACCATTCCTGGTCGAAAACCATCCACTTTTACGTTCTTTAATTCTTCATTTTGGAATTTATCAACAAGAGCTAAGTACTCGTCATTTTTTACAACAACATCGAATCTAGCATCAAGCTCATTGATAGTTAAATTATTTACCATTGACATATCTTATTCTTAATAAAGTTGCTAAGTTGTGGTTATTTGTCAAATCTGAAGCTTCTAATCAACTAGTTAAAAAAGTATATAATGATTCTAAATTAGACTTTCTAAATGATGAGAAATATTTACCTAGTTGGTATTCTTTTAACACATCTCCTATTGATTCAAAATCACCTTTGGTTAACTCGATTAAATAAATTAATGAATTTATGAATCTTGATTCAGAAAAAGCAAACTTTTGGTTATCAAGATTTACTAGCCATACTTTGGCGGTACAGTTAGGCATTTGATTGTTCTTAGTTTTGTACTTATCACAATCATCTATTATATTTATATCTCCCAATTGAATAAAAGCTTCGTAATGTTGAAGGTCGTTAATTGGAGATTTTAAAATTTTTAGGGTTTTGTTAATCATAATATTTTGTTTATTTAAAAAGGTAAATGACGGTAAAATGAAATTAGCAATTGACAAGTTAGGTTGCTAATGTTATATTATTATCAGATAAAAATTCAATACATTTTTATCTATCTTTATATTTCACAAATTTAATTTTGTGCAAAAAATTAAGAAGCAAAAAGTAACGCATATTAACTCTTTACTTCCTAATTATTAAAGAAAATCACAACTGTAAATATTTATAAATTAAAATAACTTAATAACATTTAATATTCATTATGTCTAACCTACAAACTATTATGGATTCTTTTTTTGATGATGTCAGACCTTTGGTTTATCGTCAAGCAAACTCATTATCATTACCAGCATTGAACGTAAAGGAGTTCGATGATAAATATGAAGTGACATTAACAATACCTGGAATCGATGCTTCTAAGATCAAAATAGAACTAGTCGAAAAAGTTTTAAACATAACTTACAATCATACCGAAGAGGTAAAGGATGAAAAGTCTAATCTCATTAGAGAAGAGTATAAACAGTTTTCATTTACAAGATCTTTAACACTCCCAAGATCAGTTGATGCAACATCTGTAAAGGCAAATTCTAAGAATGGAATTTTAACCATTCTAATAACCAAGTCACCAGAATCTCAACCTAAAGTAATTGAAATAGAACATCTTTAATTAGCTAGATTTCTAAGGTAGCCACACACCTCCATTAGCAATACGACTCTTAACATGAATAGAGATTAAGTTTAATTTATTACTTTTTTTATATTTAAAATATTAAAAAATGTAATTTTACTTAATTTATAATTATTTTGTAATTGAAATAATTCCTCACCAAGTGGCCTATCGGCAACTTGGTGAGGGGGAGAACCGGAAATTGACCTGGTCAATTTCCGGCTTTCTCATCCTCATTTTGCCCCGAAAGGGGCTAAATGTGAAAATATTTAATCTAATATAAGTTTTATCTAAATTTAATATTTTTGGTTTGAAATATATAAATAGGACTTCCGCAAAACCCAATTTCGATTAAACACTCTAATTAGCTCTCACCTTTGGTGAGAGCCTCTTTTCTTGCTGCTCATTGTTAGTAATTAT
>JAYUKV010000006.1:0-5960 GCA_043764135.1 bacterium
TAATTTAAGAACTCTTAATAGCACAAAAGAAAACATTCAAAAAAACTTAGATCATTGTTTGATAAATATGTACAGTTGAGCTATGAGTTAGCTATAAAATGATTAAATGTAAAATTGAAAAAAATATTATTCCCAGAATGCTTGAAGGGATTAGTAATAAAATATTAAATAGATTTAATATTTGTAAATCTGCAAAATTAACATTCTGACCTGTGATAAAGTTAACCACATAAACCAAAGCTGATAAACTGCTAATTATAGTTAAGAATAGTGTAATTATGAAATTATTATCTTTTTTTGGCTCAAACAAAATTGTAATAAAACCGAAGAAAGGCAAAGCAAGTATAATTGCTTTGCTCAAATAGTTTTGTTGCATATTATTTATTAAATTAATATATTCCTTTCTAGTTTATTTCATCTCCTCAACTGTTCCTGCCAATACTTGATATTTATAGTCAACGCCTTTAATTGTGTTAAGTCTGTGAGCGATAATAACCTTAGTTGTTGTAGGTGGAAGCTTTGCCAAGATATCTTGCAATATTTGTTCTGTGATAGTGTCTAGATTGGCTGTTGCTTCGTCTAGGATTAAGAATTCAGGATCTCTTAAGATTACTCTTAAAAAATTAATAATCTGTTTCTGTCCAAGGGAGATATTCTCAGATGAATTATTTACTTGAGTGCTAAGACCATCTGGAAATCTATCAAGCAAATGCTCCAACCCCCTTACCTTAATCTCTTCTAAAACAGTATTCAATAATGGTTCGTTATCGATCGGCTTGTTGTAAAACTCTAATTCAGAAGAGTAGGGGTCGAAAATATAATTTTCCATATATCTCTTATTACCATAAATAATATTATCTAATATATTACCTTCGTATAAGAATGGTTCTTGAAGAATAAAACCTATTGAGTCAGATAGGGTAGACTTGTTGATTCTTAATAAATCTTGACCCTTGTACTCTATCCTACCCTCTGTTGGTTGCACTAATCCAGCCATAAGCATTGCAAGTGTTGATTTACCCTCACCTGTGGGACCTATTAGCGCATAAGATTTACCTTTGATAAGTTCCAGATTTATATTTTTCAAAATGATCTTGTCGTTATTTGGGTATTTGAATGTTACGTTTTGTATTTTCATATGATTATTGGTCTATATCTATTTCTAAATGTGATTTATCTTTTGTAATTTTGTAGTTACCTGCTTCTGGATTCAGTTCCATTACTTCCAAAATTCTAGTCCATGCACCCATAGCTTGTTGATAAGAACCAAACACAGCTGCAAGCCTTACAACAGGCTCATAGAACCGTTGAACATACAATATAAATGCAATAAGCACACCTGTTGTTAATTGATTGTTACTAATTAAGTATAAGCCAACTCCAAGCACTAACCCTTGAGAGATAATACCTGCAAAATTGTAAATATATCTGAACATGCTTGTAAGAAGTTTAGATTTTAAAGAAAGTTTGAAATTATCTTCAACTAACCCTTTATATCTTTCGGCGATATTTGCTTGTTGGTTAAATGCTACAACTGCCTTATAATTGGTTATATTATCATTAAGATATGTAGTTATATCACCACTTACCTGTAATTGCTCCTTAGAAGTTGCCCTTACCACTGGACCAACTAGCCAAGAAAATACTATAAGCACTATTATTAAAGCCCATGTTACAAGAGCAAGTGGAATACTCTGTGTAAAGATAAATAGACCTATTCCAATGAAAGTAAAGAAAGTTGAAATAAATTCAAATATATATCTACTTAAAAAGTTATCTAATTTTCGAGTATCATTGTTTAGCCTTGAAATAATGTCTCCAGAGTTGTTCTGAATAAAGAAAGCCATAGGAAATGACTGAATCTTTTTAAACAAATCTATTCTTAACTCGTTTAACACAGTCTGAGAAAGCGTACCTACTAACATAGTAGAATTATACGAGAAGAAAGCGAGAAGTAGAAATACTATTGTTGAAAAAGCAACAATAAGATTTAAGCCACCTTTATCTTGAGTTGCAATATATTTATCTATTGTCATTGCTGTTAAGTATGGCAATCCAACATTGATCATAGTAGTAAGAAGGACCAATCCCAACAACATCCATAATTGATTTTTCCTTGTTTTAAAATAGACCAAGAACTTATTTATTTTATTGTTCATAATTATATTATATTAATTGTTGTGATTTAACTATTTGTTGATATTCAGTGCTAGACTTAATCAATTCTTCATGCTTTCCTTGTGCTACTAATTGACCTTCCATTAGTACAATTATATTGTCATAGTCAATTATTGATTCTACTTTTTGTGCAATTTGGACAATTGTTGATTGCGGATAATTCTTATTGAGATTATCTCTGATTTCTCTTTCTGTGTTTCCATCTACACGAGCTGTAAAGTCATCAAGTAAGATTAGTTTTGGTTCAGTTGCTATTGCTCTTGCAAGAGTTACTCTTTGTTTCTGTCCTCCTGAGAGATTTGAACCTCTCTCATTAATCATTACATCAAGCCCCTTCTCTGACACCAAAGCTCTAAGGTTTGCTGTATCAATAGCTCTGTTTAACTGATCTTCAGTTACATCTCGACCAAGGGTTATATTATACTTTAATGTATTATCAAATAACAAACTCTCTTGGAAACAAATACCAACATTGCTTAATAGATTATCCATGTCATACTCCTCAATGTTTTTGTCATTAAGTAAAATTTGACCTGAAGTAGGCTTGTTTAGATTTACTAATAAATTTAATAATTGACTCTTACCAGCGCCAGTAGGTCCTAAAATAGCAGTTTTTTTACCAGCTTCAACTTTAAAGCTTACATTATCCAAAACCTCTTTACCACCATAGATAAGGCTTACATTTTTGATCTCAAAATTAGGAATAAAATTCTTATCTACATTTTGTCCAGCTATTCTTTGTTCATTAGCATTGAGTAATGGAGCTATTCTACCCCAAGAAGCATATGCTTGAGTAATCGATTGTAAAGTAAATCCTAGAATAAATATAGGAGTGATAAGAAGCGAGAAATAACCTATAAATGTTGTCAATTGACCAAGTGATATCTCTTTACTTCCATAAAAACCAAAACCAAAATACAGAATAATTAACACAGTAATATTAGTTAATAAATTAGTAACTGGAAGCAATGTTGAAAAAGCTCTGATGATTTTAAATGATATTTTTTTTGAAAGTTCTGAGTTGTTATTAAACTTAGCATTTTCCCAACTAAACGATGATAAGACCCTAACTAACATCGAAGAAGAAATATTTTCTGCAACAGAGTTATTGAGATCAGTTAAATTCTTTTGAGAAAGTGCGAATAGTTTTCCAACTTGGCCGAATATAGCTCCAAATATCATTGCGATAACTGGAATAGATACCAATGCAATTAATGTAAGTTTCCAACTCATCATAAACATTAGTGTCGCAGCTCCAATAAATAATACTATAGCTTGAAATATAAAAGTTATAGATGAAGTAAAGTTATCTTGAATATTATCAATATCAGAACCAAGAACAGTAATAACTTTGGCACTTCCTTCACTGATTACATATTGATATGGTTGTTTAACTAAGTTCTTCATCGTAGCTATTCTAATATCAAGCGCAAACTTCTCTGAAAACCAAGTACCAACACCAAGTTCAAGAAGTGCAAATACAAGATAACCAAATCCTACAGCAATGATGGTGTAAATAGGTTGATAATTAAGTTGATCTTTACTTATTACATTATCAATTGTTTCACCAATTAATTTTGGTACATATAAGTTAAGAAGGTTAACAAGGGTGGCCAACACAAGCACAGTAAATAAATACGGTGAGTACTTGGCAAAGAGGGATTTTAGAGTTATCATATTTAGTTTTTTTATGTTTTGAGTTTAATCACAAGAATTGTGTTTTGGCAATATTTAGCAGTATCTGATTAAAAAATTAACAACTTAAGGTTGTTTAGCTAAATTCTATGTATATTAAGAACCCCTTAGAAGGGGTTTGATGGATGTTAAAAATTAGTAACAATAATACTATTTACCGTTAACCAACTTTTTGAACATAAGTTGTTCGGGTAAAAGTAATCTTTGTTTTACCAACGGGTTTGATGATAATTCTCGAACCTTCTTGAACGACACTGTTTTTAAACGAGCGAAAAGAAGCAGCAGAATTTTTGGATGGAGTAATTGTGACTTTTACAATATATTTGTTTGCACAATTGGTACCAACTGTAAAGTTAGTATGCTTTACAACTTTGCCACAATTATTAGAATCTATTGTAAAAGATTCTGTTACAAGCTCAGCAGAAGCAGGGAGTTGTGCTGAAAATGCTAGTAGCGTTACTATTGAACCAATTATTGATTTCTTGATAGACTTTTTGATTGACTTTTTCATAACCGTAACCGTAACCAAAATAAACAATAATTATTTAATACCACTAATAATTGAAGATGTCAAATGATATTTAATTTGCTAATAAACACAAAAACACTTTTTCTTATCTTGGTAATTTTCAAAAGACTAAAATGAAACTAATCCCTGCAATCTTGCTTTCATTGTTTGCTATTTCTACACCTGTAAGTTTTCCACAATCAGCACAAGCTGAACTATCTCAAAGCGCTAATTACTCAACCACCAAACAACAACTCTCATCTTCTAATCTACTAGATTCGTATAATCTTAAACCAGTGACAGTGTGCGTCCAGATAAACATTGAGTGTACTGATATTGGAAGTGGTATCTACCACACAAAGTCCAAGACTGTCCTTACTGCTAAGCATATTGCGCTAGGAGAAAGTTGGTTTGTAATCAACGGCGTAAGACTTGAATCAAAAAAAGTTGTTTTTAAGGTCAAATCCGATGGAAAATTAATTGATGGAATTGCATACAACAAGCTTTCATTACCTGCATCACAATTTGGAGAATCTAAGATTGGGGTTGCTAAAGATTTGGCAGTTTTGTACTACAATGCTGATCAAATTACTCAGCTTAAAACCGCTTCCAAATCGTGGTCTTTACCTAATTCCGAAGTTGAACTTGCTACAACAATGATCAATTCAACTTATCCAAAAAGTGAAGATATCCCAACTACAATGTTTACTTATCGTTATAGAGATAGTCTAGGAGCGCTAGTCTTTACTACAACTTTAAATAGGATAAATGTTGCTTTTTCAGGTCGTAAACTGGCTGGATATCAAGATTTATTGTTTGGAAATGAATCTGTAAAAAGCGATGGTAAGAACATCAAGGTAATTGGTTACAATACCGCATCTGGACAAGAGGCGTTTCAGGCTTATACTTTACCAACTAATGGTGATATAAAAGACAACGTTACTACAATTTTAACCGATTTTAATGGTGTAAATCCCATTGGACCGGGTACAAGCGGATCAGTTGTCATCGGCCAAAGTAATGGAGTAACAATCTTAGGAGCTTTAGTTGCAGTTGCCCAACCTATTGTTCCATTAGATATCGCTGACATCAATGTAATTTCTGTACCACAACTTGCTATAGATTATACACAGTTGATTGGTACAGATGATTTAGCTGCTCTTGCTCTATTAAGACAAACAATACCACCCACAGCTGTTATGGTATGGACTAGTAAAGATATCGAAAGTCTTTAGATAGCCTTTAAGTATAACTGTTTTGATTTATTAAGTGATTTATTCAATGTTTGATCAACTATTCAGAAATGTATTTGTACCTAATTTATTATTAGGTATTTATTTAAATAATTTATAAAAAAAATAATAAAAAATACAACTGCCAACAATATAGAATTGGCAGTTGTGATTTATTTAGTTTTGATTTAAATATTTTCTAGCAATATCTTGGATAACAGCATCGGTCTTTCCCCAACCTAGATGATTGTTTATAGCTAACCCATAACACAACTGGACAATTAATTTTAATCAACTATACTGTCTTAAATTTATGAGATATAGTAATGATTTAAGAAAAAAAGTTG
>JAYUKV010000007.1:0-5933 GCA_043764135.1 bacterium
AACCCAGCTGCACTTTCACAAGTTAAAGTTGGAGATACAATTACATACTCTCTAACCGTATCTAACACAGGAAAAGGTAAAGCATTGAATGTATCAGTATATGATAAAGTTCCAGCAGGAACTACTTATGTAGCAGGTTCAGCTGATAACTCAGGAATTTTAACAGGTGATACTATTGATTGGATGTTAGGAGATCTAGCTCCAGCAGCGTCAAAAGTATTAACATTTAAAGTAACAGTAGTAGCTAACACATTAACAGAAATTGTTAACACAGCAAATGTAAAATACACAGATCCAACTAAACCAACTACTCCAGTAACAACTCCTTCTAATACAATCAAGCACCCACTTGCAGCTACAATTGGTAACTTCATTTGGAATGATAAGAATGGAAACGGAATTCAAGATGCAGGTGAACCAGGTGTTCCAGGCGTAAAAGTTACTCTTAAGGACCCAGCAGGTAAAGTAATATGTGAAACAACAACTGATGCTTCTGGATTCTACTCTTGTACTGTTCCAGCAGGAACTTACACACCAACATTTACTCTTCCAGCAGGAACTTACCCAACTAAGAATGGTCAAGGAACTTCAGCTACAGATTCTGACATCCTACCTAACTTATCAGGTAACCCAATTACAGTAACTAACGGTCAAGTTTACCAAGATCTTGATGGAGGTATTGTATATGCTCCAATGATTAAGCTAACTAAATCTTCTACTCCAGCAGCAGGAAGTACAGTTGCTTATGGTGATGTAATCACTTACAACATCGAAGTTAAGAACGAAGGAACTGGAAGTTCATTTAACCAAATGGTTATGGATACAATTCCAACTGGTACTGAGTATGTTACAGCTTCTGCAGATAACTCTGGTTCTTACATTGCAACTTCTAATTCATTAACTTGGATGTTAGGAACAATTGAACCAAGTGCTTCAAAGATTGTATCATTCAAAGTAAAAGTTACAGGTGCTGACAATCTTTCAGAAATTAAGAATGTTGCTACTGAAACTCATGATGATCCAGCAAACCCAGGTAAATCAACTCCTCCAACTTCATCTAACGAAATCAAACATCCATTAGTAGCATGTCTAGGTGACTACATCTGGAATGATAAGAATGGAAACGGAATTCAAGATGCAGGTGAAAAAGGATTAGCAGGAATTACAGTTTCAATTCTTGATGCAAGTGGTAAAGTAGTTTCTACAACTAAAACTGACGCTAATGGTAAATACGGATTCTGCGTACCAGCAGGTGAATACAAAGTCCAAGTAATCGTACCAAAAGAATACGTACCAACTAAGCCAGGACAAGGAACTCCTGATACTGACTCTAAGATCGATCTAGGTGGTCTAACACCAGTTATCAAGTTAACTCCAGGACAAAAACTTACTAACATCGACGCAGGTCTAGAGCCATTACCACCAGTTGCTAATCCTCTTACTAAATACACTCAAGTAAATACACCAGTAAACTACAACCCTCTAATCAATGACACTCATCCAAGTGGTTTACCATTTGAATTATGTGAAATCAATGGTGTTGCAGTTAAGAAAGGTGATTTAGTTAAAGTTGAGAATGGAAGTATTAAGATTGAGCAAGATGGAACTATCACATTCATCCCTAACCAAGGATGGACAGGAACTCAAAAATTTAAATACACTATCTGTGATATTAACGGAAAGAAATCTACGACAGAAGATACAATCATTATCCCAACTCCAGTTACTCCTAGAACAGGTGGTAACAGCAGTATGATTAACATCTCAATGTTGTTATTAAGTGCATACTTAATCGTTGCAGCTAATAAATCTAGAAAAATCGCTAAGTAATATTACATCTAATGTAAACAATAAATAGATAGATATCAATTGATATCTATCTATTTTTTTATAATTTTAATAAGTCTGTATCAAACAAATACAAACAGATTAAAATTCAACATCAATTACATTTTTAAAATTAATATATATAAAACACCTAAGCTAAATATTGAAATGATTTTTGATAATAAATTTAAGTCAAGTTTCGACATTTGAGTTATATTATTTTTTTGAAAATAAGATATACACGATATAACTACAATATTTGTATAAAATACAATTGTTCCAATTAATTTATAATTTAATTCCATATTAACATATTTTACTTACTAATGGTACACCATAGCGGATACGAAGATCAACGCCTTGGTCACCACATTTTTTATCAATTGCTTGGATAATTCCAAACCAAACTCCAATAAATCCAGCTAGAGAACCGCAAACTGCAGAGCAACCTAATACAGCTGCCAAACCTAATGCTAATCCACCTATAGCCAGCCAGACTCCCATTTCATTTACAAAACAACTATTTACTCTCCATGTTTTAGAATGCCATGCATTGTATGTTTTGTTTACAACTTTTTCACACCCTCCTGCATTTGCAGTGATACCTTTTAAGTTAGATTTAAAAACTTTTTGTAAACTAGTTTCAAGTGATTCAGATTCAGAAGGTTCAACTAATAGTTGTATTGGTTCAATCAAATTGTCTTCAAAGGCTGAAAGTTTTTCGTCAATATTATTATCAATATCACTTTTTATTCCAACTTTTGAAAATTCAATATTTAGCATCTCATCTATTATTGATTGTTGTTCATCATCTGTTTTATTTTCGAGTTTGTTTATTAACTCATCCGAAATTTTTTTAATTTCATTAAAAGTTATTAAATCAATATTTTTACAATGTCCAGATTTCTCAAGAATTGTTTTTAAAGTTGCAAGTGTATTTGTGTTACCAACAACAGATATTGAAAATATCTTTGATTGAGACCAATTCCAATATCTTTGTTTTTTAACTTCCCATCCTTTCATCTTGGATAACTCTTTTGTTACTTTTGATTTATCTTCATCAGAAAGTTCAGGGTTATCTAGTTTTGACCCATTGTTCTTAATGTCATCAATCCTAGTAATCAATTCTTGTAATTTATTGTTGTACTCTTTCTTAACCGTCTTTGAAGAGAGTTTGCCATTTATGGATACCATTTCATCCATCCCACCAATATTAGATATTCCGCTTATTGAAGTAATTCCATATGTGTTACTATCAAATGTTAATCCTTGCCAGTTTTTCTCTGGATTAAGTTCATTATCAATTATATTATCAAGATATACGTTATCATTAAATGTTACATTAAGTATTGATTCTGGAGTATTATATATCCCTTGATTCTTAATTTCTTGTTGTCTTGCATTAGCATTAAAACTTCCTGATAAAGTTGATAATCCTATTATCAATATACTTGTCATTAACAATGTGTATTTGACTACTTTTCTATAATCGATTTTAATCATATTATTGTCTTATTCATTTATTTGAAAATTATTACAGCACTTTGCGTTTAACTAAGTGCTGTTTTTTATTGTTTGTAAATAATTACAGTATTGGCAATTTATTATTACATATTACTTATTTGTTAAATTTAATTCTTAATTCCAAAACCTTTACCCCATAGATATAATACAAATGAATAGGTAACTCCAGTTATCAATACTATAATAAAGAATGAATAATACTGATTATAATTAGAAATACCATTAAACGAAGATCTAAATAAATCCACCATATAAACAATAGGATTGTATTCAGAAACTGTCTTAAACGGTTCTGGAAGTCTCTTAATATCGTAGAATACACCACCTAGATAAGTTAATGGAGTAAGTACAAAGACAGGAATAGTTGAGACATCATCAAATGATTTTGAATACATAGCACTAACAATTCCCAAACCTGCAAACATAAAACAACTTATAGTTAACGCAACAAATGCCAATAATGGATTATCAATTCTAGGTTGAACAAAGAATAAAGCAACTATTAAAATCATAGAAGCAGTAATGTAACCTCTAAATACAGATGCCATTGTATATGCTAGAATTACAATCCAATTTGGGGTAGGGGATACGATTATCTCTTCTATGCTTTTTTGGAATTTGATAGAAAAAATTGTAAATGCATTTGAAGTATAAGCAGAAGTAATAGCTGACATAAAGATTATTCCAGGGACCAAAAATTCCGTATAACCTTTAGATCCTCCGCTTAGTTGTGAACCAATTACTCCTCCGAAAATTGCGAAGTACAATGATTGAGTGATTAGAGGTGGAATAAATGTTTGTCTCCAGATTCTAAATATCCTCTTGATCTCTCTTCTAAATAAAGTTTTAAAGGAGATAAATTGTTGATTAATTGTCATATGATAAATTAGTTAAAGTTGATTTTGCTTTAGTTACAGTCTGTAAGAACAATTGTTCAACAGGGGAAGATTCAGGTGTTATTGAAACAACGCTTATTCCTGCTTGATTTAAGACTGTAAAACAATAATTCAAGTCTTTACCTGCATTAAGCGAAAGATTGTACGAATTTGGCTTCACTGTTGATGTTAAATCAAGATTGACTTTTTCAACATCTATTGGCTTGGAAGTAGTTATAACATAATTGTCTTTTGGTAAATCTTTAATTAATTTAGCTACTTGGCCTTCTCTAACAACTTTACCATGGTCAAGAATGACTAGATCTGTACACAACCTTTCCACCTCTTCAAGGTAATGCGTAGTTAAGATTACAGTTATTTGTTCTTCTCGTTGTAGTTTTTCAAGAAACACCCACATGTCATGTCTCAACTCAACATCCACACCTGCCGTTGGCTCATCAAGAATCAATATATGAGGCTTATGAACTAAGGCTCTAGCTATCATAAGTCTCCTTTTCATACCGCCTGATAATGAGTTAGCTTGCTGTTTACGTTTTTCTTTAAGTCCCAGATTTTCAAACAAATACCCCAATCTTTCTGACACTTCTGATCTTGAAAGTCCATATAGACCTGCTTGGTCATAAACTATATCTTCACATTTTTCAAAAATATTGAAGTTAAACTCTTGAGGAACAATTCCAAATTTTTCTTTAATAGCATTTATATCATTATCTAGAGTCAAGCCATCAACTTCAATTGTTCCAGACGTTTTGGTCACAAGACCTGATAGGATATTTAGTATTGTTGTTTTACCTGCGCCATTAGCTCCTAATAATCCGAATATTTGATTGTTTGCAATCTCAAATGAAACATTATCAAGAGCTGTAAATCCGTTAGAATAAGTTTTGGTTAAGTTTTTTATTTTTACTGACATAGTAATAGACCTAACATTATTGTTTTTGTTTGATTTTGCAAATTCATGTATTTAATAGTTTGTTTTAAAAATATTTTAATTAAGATTATATCCACTTATTCTTTTTAAAACGATAAAAAAATGTTTATTTAATTTGCAGAATTGTAAATCTTTTTAATATGTTCTAAGAATTGTTTAATTAACTACTCACAACTTTTAACGAGTATGATAAAATAGAGGATAACTAGTTGACAATAGCGTAAATGTAAGGTAAAAATATAATTGTAGTGAATAATTCACAATTTTAATTTAGGAGGAAAAAAGTGAAGCCAGATGACTTTGATTTCTCAAACTGGAAATCAGTAGGGTTTTGGTTTTTTGTATTTTACTATATCCTTAAAATACTAGAAACTGCCCTTGAAAAGAGTGAAGGTCAGAAATGGCTAACTCTCATTGTAACAAAAATCAATCTACCAATTTGGTTAGAATTAGATTTTCCAATCCAAGCCTTAGATCGTAAATCACGTTTTAATGGTTTGAATACAATCTACAATGAAGGTCAAAAATCAGAAATTCAAACTGTAAAAGAAGTAGTCTACAGAGTGTTTAAGACATCAAGAGCTTATGGATTAACAAATCCAGGTAGCCGGATGATCCTTTACTCAACAGCTTATTCTGAAAAAGCAGTTACTGAAAATCAGAACTGTCCCGCTAAACACGGGACAGCTTTCTTTTACACAATTAACCACCTTTAGGTGGTTAATTTGCGTTTATATTTTTTATTTAGTTAAATG
>JAYUKV010000008.1:0-22076 GCA_043764135.1 bacterium
GATGCCTGGTGTAAAAGTATTATGGAGAGGCTTGATGAAATTAAACGGGATATTAAAATATACCCACATATTTGTGGGTAATGGGTAGCAAAAGGGTTTTATTTTTTTGAATTTTTAAACTAAAATAATTTAGATTATATTTTGTATCATGAATTACTATAATACTTTAATGATATAATTAGAAATAAAATTTATTCGTAGATTTTGACAAATATGTAAGCTTTAAAGACAATTTGAATATATCTTGATACGATTATGCAACTTTCTAAATTTATTTCTCAGATAATTCAAGATTCAGTTCTTTGGATTAAAACACAAAACAAGATTGTAGTTTTGTTTACTCTTCTAATTTATATATATCTTATAGGTATTAGAATTTATAATATTTTTAATTATCCATTTGTAGAAGAAGATGAGGGGACTTATATGTTACAGGCTTGGTCGATAAAAGAGACTGATAAAATAGCTTATTATACTTATTGGTATGACCACTCACCTATGGGTTGGATGGTGATTGCGTTTTTTAGTATTTTTTTAGGTGGAATAACTGGCTTGGGTAACCCAATAAATACTGGTAGAGTCATAATATTGATTATGCACATTATATCACTTATAGTGATTCATCGATCGGTCTTAAACTTAACAGATGGTAACAAAATAGCAGGTTTGAGTGCATTGTTGTTCTTCGGAGCAACTAACATAGGATTATTTTATCAAAGAAGGATATTATTAGATAATATATTAATCTTTTTTTTGGCTTTATCTTTTTATATTCTTACTTTAAAAAAGCAAAAATTAGAATGGGCGGCAGTTGCAGGATTTTTATTTGGTATTGGAGTTCTTTCAAAAGAATCTGGAATCTTTTTTTTACCAGCTTTTGTAATTTACTTTTTGCTTCGTTTGAAAGGAAGGTTTAGAATACTATATTTCTTTATCTTTAATTCTATAGTCGGTTCTTTATTGTTTTTATACTTGATGTTGGCAGTTTTAAAAAACAGAATTGTTACCAAGTGATAATAAGGTATCTTTATTGGGTACCCTTGCTTATCAGAGTTCGAGAGGAAGTGGTTTATTTTTCCTTGATAAATATAGTGAATTTATGGTTTCATTTAGTAGGTGGTTATATTTTGATTCGAATTCAGTTTACTTTGCTTTAATTCTTAATGTTGTATTTTTGGTGTTATTTATTTTTAGAAGAACACCAGGAGCGATATTTATTTTCTTAATGAATCTGATTTATATTTTATTTTCAATAAGGGGAAAACTTTATTTAGACTTTTATGTTATTCCTTACTTTTATATATACTCAATCATGTTAGGAGTTACAATAGATTCGATTTCAAAGATAAAAATATTTAGAATTAAAAAAGAAATTTTTCATAGTTTTTCTGCAGTTATTTCAATATTTATATTAGTATTTTTCCTTGGAAATTATTTTGTTTATGCTAGTGTAGATTCTTCATATAATGAGAATAAACCATTTCAAGACGCTACAGATTGGCTGATTAAAAATGTAGATGAAAACTCTTCTATTGTTGTGGATAATGGTATGATGATGGGGCTTAGAATACCAAATAAAAATGAAAAGTATTTTAAAAATACAGTGTGGTATATAAAATATGAATTCGACAAAGAGATTTATGAAGATAAATTCAAAAACAATGAAGAAAATGTTGACTATGTTGTTGGTTCCTACAACATCGAAAATAATTATTCAAATGATTATAAAAATTCAAAAGTAACCAAGCTTCTACTCAACTCAAAACTAGTAGCAGATTTCTCTGATAAAGAAGGAATGGGGTTTGTAAAATCAAAAATATACAAAAAAATTAAGGATAAAAAAAGCATTTCTTTAAAACACTATAATTATTTATTACAAAAAATAGAAACAGAAGGAATAGAAAAACTAAAACTAGATTCTTTTACTTTCAATCAAATCATTGAACTCACTGTACAATTTAAAGATCTAAATAATTTTAATAAGTTACAACAAAGATTTTATCTGGATTATATAGAAAATAATGAAAATTATTTGGTAAATCAAGATGGGTTATATTACATATATAATTTAATTAACGGAAGTAAACAGTTTGGGTTGGACCTTAATGAAAGGATAGATTTACTTAACAATACCTTACAATCAGACTTTAAAATAAATATTGGTGAGTATGAGATCTTTAAATCAACAATAGATTCAACCAGAATTGAACTTTCTAAAATCAATCCACTATATTTATTATCTATTTCTAAATTCAAAAACATTGATTATTCCAAAATAATTAGCAGCCACTTCCAACTTCTCAAAAGAACCATGCAGGAAAATAATTATATTCCTGAATTCATTGAATTGGAAAACGATGGTACGACAATTAAATCTATAAATAATACAAGTAGAGGTACTAACAATATACTTTATAATTTATATGAATTAACTCAATCCGATTATAACAAAGAATTACCTATAAAAAATAATTTTTCACAAGAGTTAAAAAAATATCTAGAATTATATTCAAGTTATAGTACCAAACAAGGATATATGGCAAAATCTTACTTCTTAGATGGAAACCCTGATGAAGGCGCTCCTACATTAGAAAATGATTTAAATATCTTGTCACTATATAGGCTTACAAACTATGAAAATCAGTTTAAATTTTGGAGAAATAACTTTATTCAATCTATTGATTTGGATGTAAATTGTTTACCATATAAATCATCAATTCAAGATTTAGCAAAAAGTGCTCTTTTCTTAAATTTAGAAAACAGAAAACCAACTAATTAAGAGGGTTTTCTGTGTATATTGAAGTGTTCTGTTTTTTCCCATGAATTGTTTTTTGCAAGTTCTCTTATAATTCCTCTGCTTGTTGAATAGGCTACAACTAATTGATATGGAATAAATAAAATAAAAATTTTAAAAATGTAAAAAATATTGTATTTAATTCTATACTCCTTGCAAAATTGATAAAAACCATAATTTAATATTACAATTTGCAAGATTAAAAGAAGTAATGAATAGATTGAAAATAGAGACAACCATATTGATACTTCAAAAAACGGCACTACAAATAACGAAACAACAAGTGTAGTTAACAATATAAAATGCATAAATGGCCAAATCAAAAAGTAAAAAGAGATTAGTAATTTACGAGGTGTTGTGAAATTAAGCCATTGAGCTTTAAACAATATCTGTAAAAATCCTTGATTCCATCTTGTTCTCTGCTTAATAAAACTTTTTAGTGTTGCTGGGGCTTCTTCTTTGGTTGTAAGTATAGGGTCGTAAATTACAGATATTTTCAAGTCTTTTTGGAATATTCTAATACCTAGTTCACAATCTTCTGTAAGTGCGGTTTCATCCCAACCTCCAACAGATTCTACAATTGATCTTCTTATAAATGCTGAATTACCAGCTAATGGAAATACTTTCATCGTGGCATAAAATGGGAGAAAAGATTTAAACCAGAAATAGTATTCCATGACATTAAAAATACTAAACCATTTTGAATCAAAATTCATTAGCTGAACACCGAATTGAACCACATCTGCTTTATGATGTGTTATTTTTTCATTGGCTGTTTTTAGTATATCTTTGTTTATATCATCCTCTGCATCAAAAACTACAATATAATCACCTGTTGATTTTTTTAGACCTGCGTTAAGTTGATTAGGTTTGTTTCTAACGTTGCTGTTTACTACTACTATAGACAAATTTTCTATAGAATATTCATGTAAAGCTTCTTTTGCTGCGTAAAGTGTGTCAGGATCTTCTTCTCTTAAGATTAATATTGTGTTGTATAATTCATGTGGATAGTCAAGATTTTGAATGGACTTGAGTGTATTTTTTATTACTTTTGATTCGTTTAGCGCTGGTAATAGAATTGTAAAACTAGTTTTATTCAAAACTTTTAATTGAGAAGGAGTGGTGTTATTGTTGTCTTTATTGTTTTCATTGTTCCATGAATAAAGCATAGAGTACATCGTAAATATACACTGTGCTATATTTATAGCAAAAAAAACTGAAAATAGAAGTTCCATAATTGTAGTAAATTATTTTTTAAATATAAATGAATAAATTTTATTTAAATCATGTATGAGATTAGATTAAAAAAAAATATTCTCGAACAATCATAGATTTATTCAAGTTATTTAATTTTAAAAAACTCTTAAATAAGTCTTTATATTATTTAACATATGTGTCAATTGAAAGATTTTATTTTTTTGTATTTACGGTAATGTATCAAACAGCACTCACACTATTAACAAGGTATTGATTACCTTTTTCTAGATTGTAAATGTATATAAATAATCTTATGTTAATTTCGAGCATTTCATCCGATTTAGAGAAAGACAAAGTCTTTCTCGTAAGTCTTCCTAATCCTTGTCTTATCGTGTTATTAAATCTTTCTACATGATTAGTTAATCCTGATTCTTTGCCGACGCTTTTGTGTCGGTAATTGCTAAGTACAGTTGAATAACATTCCCAGTAGTCTGAATAAGTTTTAGATTCTTTGTATTCTTTAGGTACTTTTCTCCAAAATTCTAGACAATCAATAATACCTCTCTTACCAATATGATATGAAACTATTTGTCTTGTTCTTTTGCAAATAGCAAACCATAACCAATAATCGTGTATCTTTGATTTTACGAAAGTCCACATTTCATCAAGCTCAAGTACATCTCCTTCCCTAAAGGGAAGGAGTGTACTTGATAAAATATCACTTAATTGACTTCCCCTTTTTTAAGCCAAGCTATTAAAGTAGTTACTGATACACCATAAATTCTTCTAATTCCTCTCATGCTAGGTCTTTCATGATATGCTTTTAATATTTCTTGTTTTCTTTCTTCGGTATAAATTGGTTTTAACTCAAGGACTCTGATTACTTTGCAATCTTTACATTTGTATCTTTGATTACCATTTCTATTGCATCCATTTTTAACAATATTAGTTGAATTACATTTTCTACAACTAAAGGTTTTTAATATCATTTAATAAAAATTTACACTCATTCAAATTTTTACAAATTTGAATGAGTGTTGTTTGGTGCATTACCGTATTTACAGATTTGACAAATTTATAACTAACATTCATTTGTATATTATGAAGTCTTTTAAGTACAGAAAAAATGAAAAAGTAAAACGAAGCAATGTTGTTTTTCGGTCCTACACTAAAAGGATTGGCGAAGCTTCAAGCTTTATATTTTCAAAACCTGTATTTATAACTGCAACATCCGCATTTTTCTTATTATCTAATTACTTAATTGTTAGCTCATTTAGCCAAGTATCTAGAGCTGATAATACTACCGAATCCTTTAGGATTTATTCATCTAATTCCAAAAAAAAGACTCAAGGTCAAGTAACTGTTCAATTTGCTCCCAATCCAACTATCGTAAAAGATCAAAAGTTCCAGGTTTATATAATTAAAAAAGGGGATACATTGACAAAAATAGCAGAAGAAACTAAGAATTCACTTGATGAACTTATATCGAACAACAAGATTTCGGATGGGTTCAGACTTAGAATTGGAGATCCTCTAAAAATAATTCAGGAGAATTAATCGTGAAGATTGCAATTATCAAGTTAGGGACAGATTCTATAGTTAATCACAATGGAAATCTTAACTATAAGGTAATAGATGAAGTTTTAAATTCAATTAATATCCTTAGATCAAAAGGAATAAGTCCACTTCTAGTATGCTCTGGAGCAGTTGCAATAGGGAAAAAACAAAACCTAAGTCTAAAATTATCATTACAAAACGAAGCCAGAATATACGCCTCAATTGGTCAACCAATATTATTAAGCAAATTGCAATCAAGGTTTAGGAAAAAATCTATTCCTTTAGCACAAATTTTATTAACTTCAAAAGATTTTGGTGACAACGAACGAAAGTCAATTCTAATACACACGATTTATGATATGCTGAATTCTGGTATTTTGCCAGTAATAAATGAAAACGATTTATTGTCTAATGAAGAATTAGATTGTGTGCCTCTGTTCAATGATAACGATTCTCTTGCTGTAAATGTTGCAATTTTAGTTAGTGCAAAATGGTTGTTTTTGGTTTCTGCTGGGATTGATGGTTTGTACAAGGATTATTCTAATCTAGAATTAGGTTTTTATGATATCGTAACTGACATTGAATCGGTGTCAATATCTATCTCTGAATCCAAGTCAAGCTCAGGAAGAGGAGGGATGTATGCAAAAATAAAAGCTATTCAATTAGCTGTCGAAAATAATATCACAACATACTTGATAAATGGATACAAAGCTTGGAATATTCAACTTGCTTTAGAAAAAAGTGTTGAATTTAATGGAACTAAGTTTGAATAAACTAATTACTACTTAAATTATTGAGTTTACTTTCAATAATTAAGCTAACCCTAAGTACAGGGTTATATTTTTTATTATAAAATCATTAAATAATTTTTTAAACTCTTGTGTATTCTTTATTTTTTGATAAGAATTATGATATGATAAAAAAAATTAGTAGTTACCTTGTATGTAAGCTTTTAAAGAAAGTGTTGACTAGTTATACGAACTTGTATAATGAAAAAATGCCATTTATTGCTGTCTTTGGAAGTGTAGGGAAATCATCCCAAACACAATTAATAGGAGAGTTATTCCGCAAATCTGACTATAAAGTTTTTACAACTAAAAAAAATACAATTAATGGAATGGGTATGATGTTGGGAGGTTTTGATCTTTCATTTGAGAAAGGTGGGTTATTTAATAAAATTAAATTTATTCTTTTATTAATCAAATCTATATTGTTAAATAAATATAACCTACCTATTAAATCAGTTATAGTAATGGAAATAGGATTCGATCATCAAGGTGAGTGTGATGATTGGAGAGATATTCTAACAAATAATTTAGGCTTGGCAATTGTTACAGCTTTGACTGATGAACATAATCTAAATTATTCTAACGAACTTAATACTCTTGGTTTGGATAAAATAATGAGTTTTATTCCACATGAAATAGAAATTGAATTGCAAAACCTCAAAACCTCTATATCAACGAAAAATGTTATCATCGAAATGTTAAAACCATTGGAATATACGAATTCATATATTATCCCAACCGAAATTAACAAACTATCAAATTGTTATTACTTCAATAATTCCTCTGTTAGATCAACAGAAAATCCAGAATTTAGATATAGTAACAATAGAGTTTACATTGATGAAATTTTAGTGGATGATAGATTTTTATTACCAACTACTTTTGCAAAGACGCTCTCAATTATTGAAAAAGTAGCCAAACTTTACAATATTGATAAAGATATCGTAAGAGAACTGATAGGTCAATTATCGCTACCTAATGGAAGATTTTCAAAATTAGCAGGTAAAAATTCATCTACTATCATCGACTCTTCATATAATTCTGATCCTGATTCAGTATTTGGTTTTCTAGATTCAATTAGGCAAACATTAATTAATCAGAATTCAATAGAGTACGATTTAATAAAACATAACATAGTCCTAGGTGAGATGAGAGAGTTGGGAGATGTGGGAACAACCAAACATGGACAAGTATTAGATAAGTTAATAGAACTCAAAAAAGATTTTCCTGAAAAGATTGAAAATATAATCCTACTTGGAATTGAATGGGATAAATTAAATGAAACTCAAAAATTAAGTCGAGATGGCAATGTCAAAAAAATTCTTTTCCATACTCAAGTATTTAATAACTATGATAAAGTAGCAGACATTGTTAGTTTCTATAATAACAACTTAAGACCACAATCATGGAATTGGATTAAAGGATCTCAAAATACAATTTTCCTTGAAGTGTTAGTAGAAAATTTGTTAGCTAATCCAGCAGATAAAAAGTTATTGTGCAGGCAAGAGCCTAGGTGGTTTGAAATGAGAAAAGACTTTGAGTTTTAAATCTATAGCCTATTCACCTTATATTTTGTACAATTAAAAGGTGGATAGGCTATAAAGATTTTTAAATTATAATATCATTATTTTTTCAATTTTTAATACAATAAATACAACCCATAGCATGGGTTGTATTTATTGTATTAAAAAGCATTCTTTCTAAAATATTATTTTGATCTAGATGAAACTATTTTTTCTTGTACGTTTCTTGGTACTTCGGCATAGTGATCGAATTCAAGAGAAGCAGAAGCTAAACCTTTAGACATACCTCTAATATCTGTGATATATCCAAATAGATTTTCAAGTGGAATATGAGCATCAACTACGATGTTTCTTCCTCTTGGTTCTTGTCCAAGTACTTGACCTCTTCTAGAGTTTACATCTCCGATTATTGATCCTACATATTCGTCTGGTACAACAATTTCAACTTTCATCACAGGTTCTAATAGAACTGGGTTAGCTTTTAAAATTGCATCTTTCATACCATGAGCACCTGCAAGTTTAAATGCCATTTCTGAAGAGTCAACAGGGTGGAATGAACCATCGTAAACTTCAACTTCACAACCAATAACTGGGTAACCAGCAAGTGCTCCGTTTTGTACAACTTCTTCACATCCTTTTTGGATTGATGGGATGTATTCTTTTGGAATTGTTCCTCCAACAATTTTGTTAACAAACTTAAATCCTTGAGGGTCTTCAGTATTAGGTCTAATCCTTAACCAACAGTGACCGTATTGTCCTTTACCTCCAGATTGCTTAACATACTTAGATTCAACTTGAACTTCGTTACGAATAGCTTCTCTGTAAGCAACTTCTGGTGCTCCTGTATTAACTTCAACTGAGAACTCTCTTCTCATTCTATCAACGATAATATCAAGGTGTAATTCTCCCATTCCAGATAAAATTGTTTGGCCAGTTTCTTCGTTAGAATTTACTCTTAATGAAGGATCTTCTGCTGTTAATCTTCCCAAAGCAAGTGCCATTTTTTCTTGGTCAACTTTTGTTTTAGGTTCAACTGCCATTGAGATAACTGGTTCAGGGAAGTTGATTGATTCTAAGAAAATTGGATCTTTCTTAGTACATACTGTATCACCAGTTCTAACTTCTTTTAGACCAACAAATGCTGCAATTTCTCCAGAATATACTGTTTCAACATCTTCTCTGTTGTTAGAGTGTAATAATACAATTCTTCCAGCTCTTTCAGTTTTTCTTGTTCTTGGATTGTAGATTTCTTCTCCTTTGTTAATCTTCCCAGAATATACTCTAAAGAATGTCAAAGATCCAAATTGATCATTTGCAATCTTGAATGCTAATGCTCTAAATGGTTCGTCATCAGAAGGCTTTACCTCAATTGAGATAGTTTCATCATCAACATCATGACCGTTTATTGTAGGTACATCTAATGGCGATGGTAAGTATTCACAAACAGCATCAAGAAGTGGTTGAACACCTTTGTTTTTTAAGGCTGATCCACAGAAAATAGGATGTAGTTTACATTCGATTGTTCCTTTACGAATAGTTGCTTTTAATTCTGCAACACTTATTTCTTCACCGTTTAGGAATTTGTCCATTAAAGCATCATCTAATTCTGCTACTTTTTCTACAAGTTTTGCTTTATATTCTGCAACTAAGTCAACCATATCTGCTGGACAAGCTTCAATTCTGATATCTTTACCTAGATCATCATAATAAACTGTAGCTTCTCCAGTAAGTACATCAACTGAACCTCTAAGGCCATCTTCTTTTCCAATAGGTAATTGCATTACTACACCAAAGTCAGTTAATCTATCTTTGATTGCTTTAACATCATAGAAGAAATCTGCACCTGTTCTGTCTAACTTATTGATAAAACAAATTCTTGGTACATGGTATTTTTCGGCTTGTCTCCAAACTGTTTCAGTTTGTGATTCAACACCCGCTACACCATCAAAAACAGTAACAGCACCGTCCAAAACTCTAAGAGATCTTTCAACTTCAATTGTAAAATCAACGTGTCCAGGAGTATCGATTAAATTAAATCTTGTTAAAGTATCTTTATCACCAGGGTATAACCATTGTGGAGCTTTCCAAAATGTAGTAGTGGCAGCTGAAGTAATAGTGATACCTCTTTCTCTTTCTTGAGCCATCCAGTCCATAGTTGCTTCTCCTTCATGAACTTCTCCTATTTTGTGTGTTCTTCCTGTGTATAGTAATACACGCTCAGATGTTGTAGTCTTACCTGCATCGATGTGTGCGATAATTCCAAAATTTCTTACTTTGTGTAATGGGTTATTTCTGGGCATATAGATATGTTATATTCTTATATCTTTATTAATTAGGTTGGCTTTGTCAAATCTGATTTTTTTTAATCTTTATTCGTATCTTTTTTTAACCTTGTAGCATAAATCAAGAATATTAAAAACAAAAGTAATAATAAAATTAATCCAATAATAATATAAATATTAGTTCGAGGTGTGTCTTTTATTGTGTCGTCTATTGCTTTGAAAGGTGATCGTTGGTTTGCTAGATCAGGAGATGCATAGTCTGATATATTCAATGACTTAACTATATCTTTTACATTTTGAAATTCATTATTATTTGAATATTCTATGGTTATAGAGTATTGAATTTTTTTGGTTTGAATTTGTTTAAAACAGTTATCATATGTTTTATCGGTATCTGGAAATTTAGAATTTAATTCACCATTATCGTAATCTAAAACTGTAACCATATCATTTAATTCCGGCTTAAATGCTTTAAGAATGTTTTCTTGGTGCACAATAAAACCTTTCTTTTCATAATTAAAGAGATAAAATTTGCTATCAATTTTGCTAACAATTGGATTGATTAAACAAGTAATTGAATTTATAAACGGTGTTGATGTTATTCTAACTCTTGATTCTAATTGAGAATTGTAAATAGTTAGGGTTTGGTTATTCTTTTGGGCTTTCCAAGTTGAAGGGAATAATACATTGATTGAATATTCAATATTATTATAAGACTTGAATTTGAATTCTTCTATGGTTGTATTGTTTGCAAAGACTGTAGGGCTGATTATAAGCAGGAAGATAATCGATATAATTGTTAATAATTTGGGCATAAAAAATACTACCATTTTTTGGCAGTAGTATTTTTTAATTTTTTTTGAAAAATTGTCGAATTCCTAGATTCAATATTCCAAAACCTGCAATTGTTGCAATATAAGGAATTATATTAAAATCAGATTTTAACGGATTAGAAATTGTTGGATTAGATGGATTTACAGTAGGTGCTTGAGGCAAGTCTGTAGTTGGTGCTGTTGTTGCAACTGGGGCTACAAGTTGTGCGTTTTGATTATCAAAGTTAGATCCTTTTACTATTGTGTCAGCTTCTGCAACGTTTTCTGGTGAGTTAGCAGTTAGATTTACTTGTAACTGTTTTGCAAAATTCCAATCATTTGTTCCAACTTTTTCTTGGATCATTGCAACTTGATATTCTTTTTCAGTTGGATTATCCATAACATATTTTCCATTGCTTTCAGATAAATATATTGTTGAAGTATTGTTTGGATCGTATGACTTTACTTCTTCTGCAGTTGGTCTGTAAACTAATTGAGTTGTTGATTTAGGAAGATAAACATAATCATTTGTTGCTTCAGTTCTAAAGTTTGGAATTCTAAAGAACTTAGAATCAATGTCAACTAAATCAATTTTATCAATAACAACTCTTAAGGTTTGAGTAGGGAATTGATTAGTAGCTAAAATTGATAGGAAGTTAGATTCATCTTTTTTAAGTATTTTTGGGTTGAATTGTGATGTTGATTCTTGTTGTGAAACAACATTCCAAGAATTGTTTTGAGGAAGTCCAACTTGGGCTTTGTATTCTAATTTTGAAGAGTCAGTCTTAAGTGTCTCTGGTGTCTTAAAAATAATTTCTTGTGACTTATTAGTATTCTCGAAAGTTGGATTGTTTGGAGCAGTATAGTTAGATTGATCGGTACTTTCAGCGTAAATAGTCGTAGCAATCAACGGGAGTATGAGTAGAGTATATGCAAAAACTCTTAAAAATATATTAACACGCATATAACTCTTTCTTATAACTTTTACATATTTGGTCAAGTGAAAAAAGTACTTTTCCTTTTAATTATACGAAATAATGGAGTGATTATATTGACTAAAAAAAGTATAAAATTTAATAATTAGTAATCTAAATATGAATAAAATTACGAAAAGAGGTGAAGATTTTTCTCAATGGTATCAAGATATAATTTCTGTTGCTGATTTGGCAGAGTATTCAATTGTAAAAGGTTCGATGATTATTAAGCCTTACGGTTATGCTATTTGGGAACAAATTCAATCTGAACTCAATTCAATGATAAAAGCAAAAGGTGTGGAGAATATGTATTTTCCTTTATTAATACCGATGTCACTTCTTAATCGTGAAGCTGAACATGTAGAAGGATTCGCTCCAGAAGTTGCTACTGTTACACACGCCGGAGGTGAAAAATTGGAAGATCCGTATGTAATCAGACCTACCTCTGAAACAATAATGTATGAAACTTTTAAAGATTGGATTCATACTTATAGAGATTTACCTCTCAAGATCAATCAATGGGCAAATGTTGTAAGGTGGGAGAAAAGAACTAAATTATTCCTTAGAACTACAGAATTCTTATGGCAAGAAGGGCACACTGTCCATGCTAAACCAGAAGAAGCTGATGCATTTGCAAAGGAAATGTTAGAAGTGTACAGAACACTTGCTGAGGAGGTTATGGCAATACCTGTCCTAACTGGGCAGAAGTCTGAATCTGAGAGATTTGCAGGTGCAGATAAGACATATACAATCGAAGCTATGATGCAAGATGGTAAAGCCTTGCAAGCAGGAACATCACATAACCTAGGGGATCACTTTGCAAAAGCGTTTAATATTACTTATACAAATTCTGACAATCAACAGGAGTATGCTTATCAGACATCGTGGGGAGTTTCAACTCGTATTATAGGTGGGCTTATAATGACTCATTCTGATGATAATGGATTGGTATTACCACCAAATATTGCTCCAATTCAAGTAGTAATTGCGGCATTGTTAGGTAAAGATGAAGATTCAAACAACAACATACTTAAAATCTCCAAAGAAATTCAAACCTCATTGTTAAACAAGGGGATCAGAGTCAAGCTTGATGATACTGATCTCAGGATTGGTGAGAAATTCTTCAAATGGGAGCAAAAAGGAGTGCCATTAAGAATTGAAGTAGGTGCAAGAGAATTGGCTGAAAATAAAGTTGGTTTATTTAGAAGAGATTTAATGACTAAAGAATCAATTAATTTAACAGAGATTGAAACAGAAATTGAAAAATTGTTAATCATAATTCAAGACACTTTATTCAATCGTGCCAAAGATTATCGTAAATCAAGAACAACAGAGGTTGAAACCTGGGAAGATTTTCAGAAGTACATTGAATTAGAATACTTTGTAATCGCATCATATGATGGGACCAAAGAAACCGAAGCAAAGATCAAAGAATTAACCAAAGCAACAACAAGATGTATGCCTTTTGATCTTAATCAAGACAATTTGGGTAAATGTATCTATACTGGCAATGAAGCCAAAGCAAGATTTGTTTTTGCAAAAAGCTATTAGTCTACATAAGTTTTTTTGTTAAACTTTTTATATACCAATCAATTGCAAAAAGTGGCTTATTCTAGATCTTAACTGTAAGTGTAACGAAAGTACAAAGATGTATCATTAAATAATAGTTACAATATTTGTTGTTTGAATACAGCGTTAAAGATTGACTTCATCATTTAAATATGATATAGCTAATATATCAACGTTCAATACACTAGGAGTGAATTATGACAATTGTGGTACATGTAAGCTTGGATCAATATGGTGCTCACTATTTAGTTCCAAACGGAACTGAAGTAACCTTCGATGGTGAAGATGTGCAGTTTATCAAAGATGGATTGACACAGGTACCTAATGTAGCCTCAAAGCTCCAAATCGAAGCCTTTAAAAAAAATAATGTGATTACGCACTTTGCTTTTCAAAGCACACACACTAGTGTAGTCACATCAGGAGAAGGTAGTGTCGCTATTGGTGGTAGCCGCAATGGTGCTGTCATTATCACAGGTAATGGCAATGTTACTGGTTCGAATCAAACAGTGATTCAAACTGGTAAATACAATATCAACATCCGTTAAATTCCAAAAGCCCCTTAAGACTTTACTTAAGGGGCTTGATTATTTTTAATAATTCTTGAAAAGAAGTATTTTAAAATACAATAGTTATTTGACTAAATTAAACATTATAAAATATAATAGAACTCCTGATAAGAAGCCACCGGCGTGTGCCCAATTATCAATATTTGGAACTGTAAACCCAATTATTGCAAGGATAAAAATATTTACAAGCATTGCACTTATAATACTACTATTATTTGTTACAATCCCAAATGCAGTAATATATCCGAACAGTCCTAATATAGCACCTGAAGCACCTACAGATGGAGTTTTGGAAAAAAACATAGATAACAAGTTGCCACATATTCCTGTAACTAAATAAACTATTATAAACACTAGTGAATTGTTGGGTCCTCGAACATTTCTAGGGACTAATAAATCACCTAGTATTGTTAGACTATTTCGAGACGACCATAAAGTATACATATTCATAAAAATATGAAGTACAGATCCATGTAAAAATATAGAAGTTACAAGTCTATACCACTCTCCAGATAATATTCTATCTTTCTCTTGCCAGAATGTCATTAAGAAATTAGTAAAAGAATCTATAGTTGGTCCCGAAAAAGGAATGATGTAAGGTAGAATGTAAATTACAACAGTAATCAGAATTAAAAGAGTGACGATATCCATAATATGGATTTATTATTTTAAAGAATGGTTTTTTAGTCAAAGAAATAAAATAGCCCTGTATGAATTACTCATACAGGGTTTGTAAAGTGCTTAGTCTGAACTATGCTTAACCAATCTGGTCTGGCACCATTGCATTGCCTGTTCAGTGTCGTAGAAGACACCTTCAAGCTCTGCTTGCCTTGCTTTTGCAAGAGGGTCCTTTAGAGCTGCTCCAAAGATTTTGAAGTTGGTCATCAAAAACTGACCATCAACGATCTGTTGGAAGTTCAAAAGATTAACTCTTTTTTGTTCAGCCATCAACTGCCAAGATGGAAGTACTGATTCTGTTTCGGTCAGGATTTGAATGACAACACTCAAATTCAACAAGTCTTTGTTTGTGTTGTTACACACAGAAACAATAGACTTGAGGACATGCAAAGGAATATTTGCATAGTCTAAGGAATAACCCTCAATGCTCTTAATTGTCGTATTGATTCGGATAACTGATTCAATATACTTTTTTGGAGCATTGAAAGACTCGAGTCGTTTCTTTGTCTTGTCTTTGTCCATAGAAAAAGTCAAAATACTCATCATGACGATTGTACCTGCTTTTTCGTCTAGATCAAGGGACTTAACTAGCTTTGCAGCTGAATTAAGTTTATCCAGTGTGGCTTGGTTATTAACCAAATCCAAGCCAGGGTAAAACTTGTCCCACCCGCACTCAAATAAGAATTTGAGTGCGTGTTGGAATGAACTAGTCTTCAAAAAGATCCCAGTCCAAATCCTCCAAATATCTTCAACATCAATCGTGTTATACTCACTTTGCAGTTGAGTACAAAACTCAATTGTTTGTGGATCAGCATTAAACCCAAAACGACCAGCAAAACCAACACCTCTTAAAACGCGTGAAACATCCTCGGCGAACTTCTCAGAAGTATGACGGAGAATTCCAGCATTTAAATCATTGATCCCGTTGTAGCAATCAATGACAATCCTTAGGTTAGGATCGTACAGCAGTGCGTTCCATGTAAAATCCCTACGAAGAGTCTCTTGTTCGGGAGTCATAAGAGGATCAAGTTCGATATCGAACCCTTTTCTCCCTTGACCTTGTTTGGTCTCTTTACGAGCACAAGCGAACTCATACTCAACTTTAGTGATTGTAAGTTTAAGGATGCCAAACTTGGCTCCTTGAAACTTACAATGGCCAAAAGCAGTAAGAATAGGTTCCAGTTCAGGGTAAGAAATCCCAAAAACTAGAATATCAAAATCTTTAGCCTTTCTACCCAAAAAGTGGTCCCGAATGCATCCACCAGCAAGAACTGGGATTCCACCGGTTTCGCGAATTTTGTTCAAAACGGGGTCGAGTTCGATTGGATAGGGAATATCAGCACTTCTGATTTTACTCGGATTAGCTTTTACCCACTTTGTGTAAATATTCATTTGGTTTACTAAACTAGTTTCTATACTAGATAGTAACTGATAAACCAACAAATGTCAAAAAAATTTTTCTAAATTCTCAAATAAAAATACAACTAAACCGTGAGGCAATTTATATATAAAATTTTAGATATAAAATAGCCCCTCAATATTTGAGAAGCTATAATTTAGGTTACCTAAATTTAGTAAATATTAGCACCATGCACTACTTGGGTGTTGGTCAGCCATTTCTCCGTTGCGGAGACCTACGCCCATCTCAGTAATTAGCGGATACAACTGCTCATACATCATTTCTTCTGTGATATAGCGGGGGTTGATTGTGAATACAGAATGAAGCAGGCTGTCTTTAGGGAGGATCGGAGATACAACCTTATTATCAGAATCATCTTCAAACGATTCTAATTCGGCGTTCTTACCTTCAAGCCTTTGAAAGACTAGCTTATATTCTGGATCATCAATTATTTGATTAATCAAATCAAGAGCGTTAGTCAGCTCTGGACTGGTCGGCTTGTTAATATCTGTTATTATCATTACCATTGTTGACTGGGTTCCGTAGCCATCATACACTATCCTTTTGATAAGATAAATATCATTATGATATGTACCTGGTAAATCCTGGAGAAGTTTAAGTTTCAAAATTCTGTCCTTTAGGTGTTGTACTATACAAAACTAGCACATAATATTATTTATTGCAAGTATATTTATTCATTTCTAAGCACTTCAACTGGACGCTTTCTGGCTGCGCCTATCGAAGGTAGGAATGAAGATATCATAGTAAAGAATATTGCGATGAAAAATGTAACTGCATATAGCCATGGTTGTGGAAGTAATAGGATCTGCTCAATACCTATTGATCTAAGACCTTTTGTAAAATCAGGGTAATTAGGAAGTATAAAGATATTTAGAATTGTATTAGCTGCTGTAAGAACCCCGACAGCTAGTCCAGTACCAAATAACCAACCTATAAGTCCAATTACAAAACCTTCACCTATAAACAAACCGAATATATCCATGTTTGAGGACCCTAGGGATTTAAGAATTCCTATTTCTTTTTGCTTCTCCAAAACTGACATAGCAATTACATTGATAATACCAAAGATGGATACTATAAGCGCAATTACTCCAAATGCGGATAAGAATCCACTTATAACCATAAATACAATATTTGCTATTTTAAGCACTTTCAATAATGGTGAAGTTGCAATTAGCTGATTTGATTTGATTTTATTAATAGTTGGTTCAACCACTTCTACAGATTTGACCACACCTGTAACGCTACTAAAACCTATCTGCTCAGCTTTTATATCTGCTTTGGATTCTTTGAATACATTGATATAATCATTATAAGATAGCATAAAATCAAAACCATTATCTCCACTTGCAAAGATATTATTTTCATTTTTAGTTTCATCAACTACAGAAACCACTTTAAACTTTTTACTGTAGGTTTTATTTTCAATACTACTTTGTAAATATTTATTTGTTCCAATTTCAGAGTAACCATCTAATCCCCTAAAATTTAAACTAAATTCTTTGTTTATAAGATCTTCTGGTTTATTAATACCTATTTGAGAAAGTTTTTCTTTGTTTGATGAAGTGTATTTCAATATTGTTTCGTTTTCATTGGGTTTGTTTTTTGAGCCAATCCAATATTTAGAATTTTCTTGTAAGTAAACTTCAAAAGGTAGATATGTAGTTGAAGACTCTATACAAGTTTTATCATATTCTTTTTTGTCTTTTTCTATATTCTCTTTTGCAGAAAGAGCTAATTTTTCGAATTTCTCTTTACAATTATCAGTTGATAATTCTGTTGTATATTGCAAATTCAATCTTGATGGATAAGCTGACTCCAGGTTAGAATCAAGATCTTTAATCTTTAAAATATCTTCGTATGACTTAGCCGTAATATCTTCTGGATTAAGTTCAAAGATATTATTAATTGGTTTCTTAGAAAAAAGAATATTTATTTTTTTAGCTTCAAATTGTGAGTTTAAGGCCTTTGTAATAGTGTCTAATATTCCAAATGATAATGTGGTTGTAATGGTAATACACATTATTCCAATAATAATTCCACCTGATGCAATTAATGTTCTAAGCCATTTTGTGCTTAGGTTGGAAGTGAGTAATTTTGTTTGTCCTTTAATATTCATAATTATATATTTGTTAAAATTTGACCATCATTGAGAGTGATAAACCTATCAAAATAACCTTCCAGATCAGGGTTATGAGTTATCATTACAATTGTGATTCCATCTTTATTAAGATCTTTGAGTATTTCAATTACTTGTTTTTCGTTAGTATAGTCCAGGGCTCCTGTTGGTTCATCGCAGAATATAACAGATGGTTTGTTGATAAGTGATCTTGCAATAGCAACTCTTTGTTTTTCTCCACCGGAAAGAGTTTTAATATTCATATTTGCAAGCTTTGTTATGCCTAATTTTTCCATTAATTCTCTAGCATAGACTTTGTTCTCTATTCTATTTGCAGACCATGAGGCTACAAGAATATTATCTAGAACATTTAGATTCGGTAATAAATTATACGATTGAAAAATAATACCAATAGATCCTCTATAGTTTCTAAGCTCTTTACCTTTAATTTTATTTAGTAACATTTGATTAGCTACTATTTCACCCTCACTAAGTGAATCAAGTGAAGTTAAGATATTCATTAAAGAAGACTTACCACTACCACTTCTTCCATATATACCGAAGAATTCCCCTTTATATACTGAGAATGATATTGGACCTAAGGCTGTAGTTATTGTACGACCGTTTTTATAACGTTTTACAATATTTTTTACTGTAATTATTGCGTCACGATTGACTTGAGTTGTTGATTCAATCGGAGTAATTACAGATGGTTTGTTTGCATTACTGGTTGTAATTAACATGAACTAAGAATTTACTAGTTAAGAAGAACTGTCAAAAAATAATTTTGACTATTTTTAATATAGAAGATTAAATCTATTGTTATCTATGCCCGAATTACCTGAGGTAGAATCAATAATAAGAGGGTTGCAAAATACTCTATCTAATTTAACTGTTACAAACGTAACAGTATTAAAAGGTAAGATAGTTTCTTCAAAATCTAATATTAGAAATATCGATGATAATATGATTTATGAATTTAAGAAATTATTAATAAACTCAAAATTCCAAAGTATAAAAAGAGTATCAAAACAATTACTGATTGAAACAGACAAATCAGCCATAGTAGTCCATCTCAAAATGACCGGACAGCTTATCCATACAACAGATGAAACAAAAATCAACAAGCACACCTGCTTATTTCTTGAACTTGATGATGGGTCCTATTTATTATATAACGATATAAGACAGTTTGGATATGTTCTAGCCTTTCAGAATTTAGATGAGGCAAGTGAAATCATAGATGAGTATGGATTTGATCCTCAATATAATATAATTAATCAAGAAGAAGTTTATACTAAATTCTCTAAGTCCAAGCTACCACTTAAACAAATTCTATTAAATCAAAAAGTTATATGTGGGTTAGGGAATATATATGCTGACGAAGTTGCTTTTGATAGCGGAATTTTACCTAGTAGAATAGTCAATACTGTAACTAAGCCAGAAGTAAAGAAATTAGTTAATTCAATTACAAGAATTATCAATCACTCAATAGAAGAGGGAGGATCTTCAATATCGGACTATATTCTAAGCGATGGTAGCAAGGGAGGTTATGTAAAGTTTCATAAGGTTTATGGCCGAAAGAATAAACCTTGTATTATCTGTAACTCTAAGTTACAAACTTCAGTAATTGCATCGAGAACAACAGTATATTGCCTTAAATGTCAGAAATAATTTCTTGACAAAAAGTGTAAAAAACCTAAATATCTAATTATAGCCAATTGATCTATATCATTAGATTGTTGGAACTGTAGCTCAGTCGGTAGAGCAGAGGACTTTTAATCCTTTGGTCGTGGGTTCGATCCCCACCGGTTCCACCAGAAAGAAATACCCGTTTGGGTTTTTTTTACGTTTAATTAAAAAATGTAAGTAATTATATACGAGATTAATTAAGAGTTTATATGAATATTAATGATAAACATGTGATAATTTTTTTATTTGAGCATGTTCATTGAGGTTATGCTCAAATTATCTTAAAATTTGAGCATATAATTGACTATATGCTCAAAATAACACATAATTTGAGCATATGTCTGAATACATGCTCAAAAAACTCCCGATTGATAACAATTTCAATTCAGTTAATATATTGGAACTAACCAATCTAGCTAATGAAGCATTAAATAATTTAGACAAATCAATTACAAAAATTCATAATTACGAGTTAATTCTACAACCTCTAACTATCAGAGAGGCAGTAGCGAGTAACGAAATTGAAAACATCAGAACAACAACCCTTGAGATGTTACAAGCAGAGTTATTAAGCCCAATAACACTACCAACAGTTCAAAAAGAGGTAATACACTACAAACAATCACTACTTAAAGGTTTTGAAAAAGTAATCCAAAAAGGATCAATCAATTTGGAAGATTTAGTTGAGATACATTGTGGCATAGTTCCCGATAGAGTTGGGATAAGAAATAGATCAGGTGTATATGTAGGAAATAGGTTGGGGGAAGTGGTATATACTCCTCCTCAATTGGAGAAAGAAATATTAGAATTTCTTCAAAATCTATTTGAATACATGAACTCGAAGCAAAAAAACTCATTAATAAAAATTATAATTTCGCATTATCAATTTGAAGCAATTCATCCTTTTTTTGATGGTAATGGGAGAATGGGTAGGATACTTATGGCATTACAGTTCTGTATGGAGAATAAATTAAAATATCCAATTTTATACACATCAGGATACATTTTAAAAAACAAAGCTACTTATTATCAACTGTTTAAAGAGATTCAAAATAATAATAATTGGGAAGATTGGATAGTGTTTCATCTAAATGGTATAATCAATCAAGCCAGTGAAACTATGGATAGGGTAGAAGAAATTGATAAATTGAATAAGAAATTTATCAAAGAGTTGAATCAACAAATAAAGCTTCAAAAATTAAAAAAACAAAATATAGAAGACTACTTCTTTAAAAAAGCATTTTATACTCAAACCAATATGTCCAAAGAACTAGGTCTATCAAGAAACACTACCAAAAAATACCTAGAAACACTCCACATATCCAAAGTTTTGGACCAAAGACAAGCTGGTAGAGAAATACTGTACTTTATTCCTGAATTTTTAGATATTTTAAGTTAATTTATTATCCTACGTATTTAGTAGGGTTTTTACCACACTTGGATTATTGATTTATTTAAAGACACAATTTCAGTGCTTAACAAATGAGGTATATGTACAAATAACATAGGTCTTTCGTTCATACTGGAACATTCTGATAGATATTCTTCAGTTTTGATCGGTAGTTCATTAGTATTAATTAAATCTATGTTTTCAAACTTAAATAGATCATTAGGGTCAATTTTACCATTTTCTATTTCTTCATTATACATCCAAAGCATTGAATTTGAATTAAAATTTTTAATTGGGATTTTTACTATTGTCATTTTTGGAATATTAAAACCTAAAGATCTGATTTTATTGATTATTAATTCTGGATTGTGAAGTGTAAAGAAGCTGACATCACTCCATTTAATTTGGTTAAACACAATTGTATTTAATTTTTCTTCTCTTCCAATTTATTTTGAAATTGCTTTTTTATATAACTCAGAATCAATAATTTGTAGTTTGTTTAATGGAATTATTTCATTTCCGATAAAAACTTTAGGTAAAATGTGATACGCATACTCAACTGTCATAGAATGACATCTATATCTTGTTTTATTAGTTTAGTCAAAAACTTTTAATTGAAAACTTAACACTTTTTAAAATTTAATCTTAATCAAATACGAAATTCTCCTTTCAAGGTTGAAAGGAGTGGCCAAAGGCCGAGGTATGTTCGAAAACA
>JAYUKV010000009.1:0-5902 GCA_043764135.1 bacterium
TGATGGGATGCCTGGTGTAAAAGTATTATGGAGAGGCTTGATGAAATTAAACGGGATATTAAAATATACCCACATATTTGTGGGTAATGGGTAGCATAAAGTTGGGTATTTTTTAAAGACATAAATTTGCATTTATTTGGTAAAACCTTTTTTAAACTACCCTAATTAATTAATGTTTGTCAAATTGTAACATTAACTTTTTAAAGTTTATAAAAGTTGTTTAATAATTCTTAAATTATTTTAAACAAATACAACAATCCAAATATCATCAACATAACAGAAACCAAATTCTTAAATTGATTAGTTGAAAGTTTTTTAGCAAACGGAGATGCGATGTAAACTCCAAAAAAACTCACAGGAATACTCACACCAACAAGTACCCATTGATCAAAACCTAGAGGAATCGAGCTTATATAACCACCTGTTCGAGACAAATCAACCATAATTTCAATCAGTGTCACAGTTGCAATAAATTGAGCAGTAGGTAATTTGTAGTTGCTTAAGAAGGCAGTCCTAAATACGCCACCAGCACCAAATAACCCAGCTAGTATTCCTGATAATCCACCACCTATAGATAGTAATAATTTATTAGTTGGTAAGCTGAAGTTTATAAATGAGAGTTTTAGTATACCATATATAACTAAGGTTAAACCAAGTAGAACTTTTAATAGCTCTTTATCAATATTTAGAATTACAATAGATGCTAGAAATGAAAAAATTATCGCTGGCAAACCATAGAATATAACTAGTTTCCAATCTATCTTATCTTTAAAAAACCAACCTCTACTTAGACCATTTGTCAGATCAATTATTCCACTTATAGCTATAGCTTGTTCAAGTGGAAGCACCAGAGACAAAGGTATTAATATCAAAGCAGTAAATCCAAAAGTTGAGAAAGTAGCAAGTACCGCAGACGCTAAAACAATTAGTTGGAACAAATAAAATCGATAATCTAAAAACATATTTCAAAATACTAATCCAGACTTAAATAATTGTAAATAAATAAACCACTTATAAAAAATAGGTGGTTTTTTTTGAATAAGTTTAAAATTTGTAGATTTCCAACACAACTTAACCCTGACGAGCTAATAGTAAATTAGGAACATTTTTTATTTTCAATTTTGATAAAATCAAACAATCAACATAGAATTTTAATATTAATTTACTTTAAATTTAAAAATAATAAATACCTTTTTAGGTATTTATTATATATTTTATTTAATCTGTAGTATTTATTATTATATGTTAAAGAACTTTGTATTATTTCCATTTCCATCGAATATTTCTAAAACTTGGGTAGCTGCTCCATAGTTTTCGTAGTACTCAACTACAATTTCATAATCACCAGCTAAAAGGATTTTTTCTAATTCTTGTTCAGACGGTGCTTTATTTCTCCATTCGTTTATTATATACTCAGCTTGTCCACCATTTCTTCTAAGTGATACTCTAACTCCATCGTCAAAGTTATAAGCAAAGGTAAAGTATTGACCAGTATTTACTGTAAATTTTGCTCTAAATCTAGCAGAGTATAAATCACTATTAATCTTAGAATCAGGAGATCCTGAATCACGGTAATTACTTAATCCAGAGATAGATTTGGTAACAGCTGGATAACCTTGCAGTTCCTTGTTGTTGTAATATTGAGCACACCATCCTAAGTTTCCTGACTTGCACGAACCAGTTGTAGGGGCTTCTGGTTTAGGGGTTGGAGTTGGAGCAGGGGCTGGCGTAGGAGTAGGCGTAGGTTTAGGGGATGGAGTTGGTGAAGGTATTGGAGCAGCATTAGCTCCTGGTAATAACTTTTCTAGATTTATTACTTTACCAGTTGAAGTATTCTTACTGCTAAATTTAGTTCCTGTTGAAATCATTGCGTTTTTTACATTTTCATGTCCTCTTATACCAGCTTGCGCAAGTAGTGCAGATGTTCCTGCAACCATTGGAGCTGCCATTGATGTTCCTGACATTGAGATACCAATTGATTTTATTTGAAAACCAGGGGCGAATATTGTTGTGTTAGGAGAAACATTTGAGAAAAATACATCAGTTCTTAATGCTTCATCATAAGCTCCAACTGAGATAACTCTTGATTGGCATGCAGGGTGAGACATTTTAGTCTTATCATAGCTGTTACCTGAAGCAATTACCAAAGGTACTCCTGCATTTATAAGAGCATGGAAGTTATTAGTTTCCTTGTCATCACAGTTATCAGGTTTAGTTTCAAAAGTTCCTAGACTCATGTTTACTGCTGCAATTGGTGTTGACTTGTTTTGGTCAATCATAAAGTCTAACGCTTTAAGATAAGCAAAGTTTGATGTAAAAATACATTTCAGAGTTTTTGGTAGTTCGAAGTCTTTAAATTTTCCTGCGCTTTTAGGTGTGCATTTTTCTTCATTTTCTACAATGTGGAAAACGTTTACAGCTACTATTTTGGCATCTGGAGCGATTCCAGCGTGATTTCTAGTTGTTGCTTTTCCAGCTGCTATTCCAGCAACATGTGAACCATGATTACATCCTGATAGTCCTACACATGGTCTAGATGATCCAATTCCTGTTTGAGAATTTGCACCATTTGGGCATAATGAATAAGATTTTATTCCATATTCTTTATTGACGTCGGAGAAACATGCTTCATTAACTGCTTTTCCAGTTAATTCAGGATTAGTAAAATCAACACCTGTATCGATAATTCCTACAACTTGATTAAGACCAGTTAGTCCTTTTCTAGATGTAGAAGATGAAATACCGATAGCTTGTTGATATCTTGGATATTCATTGTTTATTGTTGTAGCTTGAGTTGATATTAACTGAGGCGTAACTGGAGCTGGAATAGATTCATACTTTTGAGCTTCAAGTGTTAATGAGTTTTTCTTAAGTGAATTTATTTTGTTAGTATCTACTTTAGCAACAAATGAATTCATGTTAGGAAGTGTGTATTCTACTTTTATGTTTGTTTGATTCGCTAGTTTATTAATTAGCTCATTTTTTGAGAAGTTAGAAAGAGCTGTGTTTGGTTTTAGCTTGATCAAAGTTGATTGCTCAATTTTTGAAGCTGATACTGCTTGAATTGCTTCTTTAAAAGAAGCTTCTTTTGTTACATCAATTGCTTCAATATTAACTGAAGCAAAGATGGCAAATATTGAAACACTTAAGAAGGTAAGTGCTACAAATAATTTTACATAATTGTTTTTAAACATAAATAAATTAAGAAGTGTGGGTTTTAAGACTCATTACAATTCTACTTTTTATAGAAAGTTGAAATGGACTTGTATATGCGTCAAATCAGAATATATACTTAGAAATAATTATTGTCAAAGGTAGTTAACAAATACTTTTTGAAACCGCTTTTGACATATCTGTTAGTCTAAACAATAGTATTCCATATTATGAAACTTGAAGTAGATAATACAGGCAAAAAAATTAGTTTAATATTTGCAACTTTAACTGCTGTGTTAGTGTATCCTCTAATTATGTTTTTTAGTGGGCAATGGGAAGTGAAGCCTTTTGTAAAACTATATTCAATGGATCAATTTAAAAATCAATTTAGTGAGTTTTCTCAATCAACTTCAGGAACACAATTTGTAGAGTTTATGATTCAAAATGGATTAGATCCGATTGGATTTAGATACTACTCTTTGTGTTTATTTGCAGGTTTAATATTTGGTTTTTGGTTATTGATAAAATACCTCAATCGTTTGGGTTATAAAATGAGTCAAATAGATAGATTGTTTATTGAATTATTAATATTTGGACTCTTTGGTGCGAGATTAGGTTATGTGTTAAGTCATAGTAATTATTTTATTAATAAACCTTTGGAGATTCTTAATTTACAACAAGGTGGGCTTAGTTTGTTTGGTGGATTGATACTGTCTATTATTCCAGTTATTAAGTTTACTGTTAAAAATAAATTAAACATTTTTTCATTAACCGATCATATTGTGCCTTCAGGATTGATGGTGTTGATATTTAGCAGATTAGGTAATTTTTTTAATTATGAATCTTATGGTCCAAAAACTGATTTGCCATGGAAGATGTTCGTACCTGAAGGTGCGGTTAATAACAATAGGTATTTAATTACAGATACTGGTTTGAATTTCTATCACCCAGCTTTCTTATACGAAATGTTACCGAATATAATTTTGTTATTATTTATAGCTTTTTTATTTAACAAATTGTCTGTTATTAGAGGTTTTATAACATCTATATTCTTAATTGGTTACGGAATAATAAGATTTAATGTTGAAAACTTTAGATTAGACTCACAAAGTATTAATCAATATATGACATTGGGTCAGTTGTTCGCTATAAGTTTTATTATTCTTGGAGTATTGGTGTTTGTAGTATCTAAAAAACGAAAATCTTATGAATAATACTATATTTAAAAATTTGGCTCTTGTTATTATTTCACTGTTTCTTTTTTTTGTTTCATTGGTGATGATTGTATCTATTGTTAGAAGTAATACTAATGCGTCTAAGTTAGTTAATATAGATTCATTGGAAGATAAGTATTATTTGTTTGAATCGGACCAAGAGACAACTCCTAATCTTAAGGTGATATTAGAAACACCCAATCAAATTGAAAGAAAACTCCAAACAAATGAAATGCAAGCTACATATTTAGGGGTTGTAAATGACTTTGATCAATTTAAGGTTATAGCTTGTAATAATAATCCTAATTGTACTAATTCGCTAATAATGAAAATCAACAAGTCTAATACTAATTATATTGTAAATAAAAATTATGGAATAAAAGCAGATATTTCAAAAGATCTTAAAATCAATATAAAAGAAGTAAACAGCCTATAATAACTAAATCCCAAGTCAATCCAAAATTGACTTATATCGCAAATTGAATAATAAAATACATAATTTATGGCATTAGGTAAAAGTTTAAATAATATATTGGAAGACTACTTTGGAAACGATGAGGTTGCTACTGAGAGTTATGAAGTTAAAAAAATAAATATCGATGACATCATCATCGGACCATACCAGACAAGAAAAGAGTTTGATTTGGACAGTTTGAGAGCTCTATCTGATTCAATCAAAACAACAGGTTTAATTGCACCTATTTTAGTTCATATTAATGAAGAAGGAAAATATGTTTTATTAGCAGGTGAGAGACGACTTAGAGCTAGTAAAATGGCATCTCTTAATGAGATTGAAGCAAAAATAATTGGAGGTGATCAGATCTCTGAGGAAAAAAAAGTTTTTTTAACTGCGTATGAAAATCTTTTAAGAGAAGACTTGAATCCGATTGAATTATCAAGAACTTATAAACTGTTAATTGAAAAAAATAAATTAACTTTAGAAGATCTAGCTCACAACATCGGTAAAAGCACACAGTATGTTCGTAATTACCTAAAATTACTGGAACTATCACCTGAGGTCCAGAATCTATTAGAACAAAAAAAACTAACTGAAGGACAAGCTAGACATATTCACGGTTTAGACAAACAAGAACAAATCAATAAAGCAGAAGAAATTATTGATGGTGGTTTATCAGTAAGAGCTTTAGAAAAAGAAAAAAGAATTTATAAAAGAAAAGTTGATAATGGGGTTGAAGATATAGATGACTCTTTTATATTAGAACATCCTTTGTTCGAAGATCTTAAACACTTTAAAGAAAAATTCCCTAATTCACAAGTAGAGTTTAATGGTAATTTAAGAAAAGGAAGAGTGGTTATTAACTTTTCAAAATAACTTATAATTTATGACTTCTGTTATTGATACAGAATCATAATTTGTTTAAAACAAGCACAAAAGGTCATTTATTCTTGACAAGTATTAGAATTCTATTTAAATTTGTATTAGTAACAATTATATATATTTAAGATATTATGGCTGAAATTTTTCAAAGAGGTAAAACTCACGTAAACGTAGGAACTATCGGTCACGTTGACCA
>JAYUKV010000010.1:0-21839 GCA_043764135.1 bacterium
CATTTAACTAAATAAAAAATATAAACGCAAATTAACCACCTAAAGGTGGTTAATTGTGTAAAAGAAAGCTGTCCCGTGTTTAGCGGGACAGTTCTGATAAACAAGGGTATATTGTAATATTCCCTTGTTAGTTTTTATAATTTTTAGAATAAGTTTCTAAAAACATCTAGTAAGTAACTTCCAATCATTGCTAAGAGAATTAAAACCCCTAACAAAATAAAAATTAATTCGTATCCAAATGAATAAAATGAAATTTTATAAAACTTTGAATTTAAAATTTTTTTAATTATATTTAACATAAAATTTTTTGATTAATTAAAAAAATGCACCTACAAAATGAGGTGCATTTTAGTAAATATATTTCTGGCAACCAAATATGTTAATACATATTTGGTGTCACTTTTGCTTCATAATACAATGCTGAACCCCCATTTACAGCGTATAGTGTAATGTTGTTACGCTTGGCGTAAGATGAAGCTTGGCTCCATTCGCTTCGATCGCAATAGCCCATTTCGGTTTGAATTTGTGACATGCTTTTCCAAAACCAACGTGTTGTTACTTTACCTCCCGACATTTGTTCACTTGGATTGCGTTGACCATTGCTTTTAATTTGACCCATCCACCAAGGGCCTGTGCTTGCATTAGCTTTTTGATCAATTGAAATTTCAATGTGATTAGTATCTTGAAGGTTTTGAGTAACATCGCTTTCTTTGTTAAAAGAGATCAAAAACGAAGCGCCAAAAGATGTCAAACCAAGAAGGAGAATCGTAGCTTTACGCGTAGCATTTCGAATTGAAAGAAACATAATACTTAACCTCAAGTAAATGTATTAGAAATGAAGCTGAATTAGTTCATATCTTTGTTTTAACATAAATGGGGGGGGTGTGTCAATAATTTTACATTTAAACATCATAACATTATTACTATTTTTACAAATCTGATAAATACATATTAGTAAATATATACACTGATTTCATTATTTAGATAGTTAAAATAAAATAATTTTTTTAAAAATATTTCCAAATAACTACATTATAATTAATATCTCTGAATTTCATAACTCAAACGGTAAAGCATGATAAAAAAATCAATTAACATACACAAATTTAAATATGTTATAAATACGGTAGTAGTATAGCAATATAAGCCAAATTGTTAATAACTAGATATTGAACAATTCTGTGTTAAAAAAATATATTTTATTTTGTTGGCCTTATTTTGTGATCTAATGGGTATTTAGCGTACCAAGGTTTGACACATGTGAAAATATAGCATATAATTTAAGTATCAAATGAATTTACAGATTTGATAAATTTAAAAATACAATTTCTGGTCAGAAGAATAATTCTAATTATGTTGGGAGTATCCTTCTGCCTGGTATCTTGTCCTGTCTTGGTGAGACTAATGACCTCACTAGCGGATTCACATATTTGTTTTCTTGTAGTTCCTAAATACAAAAATATAAAAACTTTTAACTACAAAAATATAAAAATTCACTACTTGAAAACTTTCAAAATATTTCTTACTGGGTGGAGTTTGGGTTGAGCCTTACTTACTTAAAGTCATTTACATTATAAGACAAAAAAACTAAGTTTTAAAAATTTTAATTGTCTATATAAAACCAATTTTCTCTTGAGCCATATTTTTATTAATACAAACGGGCCTCCAAGAGAATTTTTTTTTACCCAATGTACTACACTTTATTTTACAAAAAAATTATTAAAGTGCAAAGTAAGATTATAATTATGTTTGAGGACAAAGAAATGAAAAAGTTTTTAATCGCTGGTGCCGGAGGGGCAGGTGTTAGTAATATTGCACAAATATTATTACAAGCAGGTTTTACTGTTACAGGTTGTGATAGATTAAAAAATGCAGCAACTGAAAATTTAGAAAAACTAGGTATAAAAGTTTTACTGGAAAATGAAGTTGATTTATCAAATTTCACCCATATTTTTCGCTCAGCAGCGCTTAAAGACGATCACCCAATGATTGTAAAAGCACGCGAATTAGATATTCAAGTAATTTCTAGATATGAATTATTTGAAGATCTTTCAAAAACTAAAGAAGTTATTGCAATAGCTGGTTCAAGTGGTAAAACTTCAACAACTGGAATTGTTTCGCATATATTAAGTGGAGATAGAGATTGCGGATATCTTGTTGGAATCCATGGTAATGGTGGTCATTATGGTAAAGAAAATGATTTTGTTCTTGAAGCTGATGAATATGCAAAAACATTTTTACATCTGTCAGCAATCAAGATTGGTATAATAACTGGTTTAAAGTACGACCATGTTGATATTTATCCAACAAAGACTGAGTATGATAACGCATTTAAGCTTTTTGCCTCCCGAGTAAAAAAATTGATAATCAATGGTGATGATCAATATCTTAAAGATTCAATGAAAGAATTTAGTCCAATTACATTTGGAAAGAATGGCGATAATGATTGGGTTGCTACTAATATTAAGAATTATGAAGGGGGTTCAAACTTTGACATATATAATCAAGGTAAGCTTGTTGCTCATATTAATTTACAAGTAATTGGTGGTCATAATGTTATAAATGCATTGGCTGGATTTGTTGCTAATTATTATAATGATGTGCCTATTGATAGAATCATTGAAAGACTTCAATCATTTAAGGGATTGCCTCGTAGGGTAGAGTTGCTTCGTCAAGACCCATTTTATGTTTACGATGATTATGCGCATTTGCCAGGAGAGATTGAAACCGTTCTTAAAGGTCTGAGAGAATCCTTTCCAACTCGTAGAATACTTTGTTTATTTCAAGGGCATACTTATACAAGAATAAATGCATTCTTTGAAGATTATGCTATTGTATTGTCCAATTGTGATAAGTTATACTTAACGGATGTCTATGCTGCGCGTGACTCTACAGGATCTGTTGACTTAGAATTGTTACTTAGTAAAGTTAAGTTAGAGGATAAAACTCTTTCTGGAACTCTAGAGAACTCAAAACTTCTTATTACAAAAGATATAAAACCCGGAGATGTAATTATCTTCTTAAATGCTGGTGATGCTACAAAACTAGCTCACTATTTTGCTCAAGTGAATTTGTAATTTCATTAAGACTAGTTATTTGTAACTAGTCTTATTTTTTAGACTTATTTGCCAAAAATACTTAAAAAAGTAATAAATAAAGTTATGTATTTAGACAAGCTAATTAAAATTAAAAACAATAACGAAAAAATTCTTCTGATTGGATTTGGTCAAGAAATTAAGCAATTTTATAATTGGTTAACAGAAGTTGTAGGTATTGATCAAGAATTTATTGTTATCGCTGATAAAAATTCAGTAGAGGTTACAAAATCTAAATTAATAACAGGTGAAAATTATTTGTCTGCTTTAGATGAAGATTTTGTCATGGTTTTTAAAGCTCCTGGAGTGTGGTCCCTAAAACCAGAATTTGAAGCTTATAGAGCGCGTAATGGCGAAGATTCAATTTTATCGTCTCTAGTTTTTTTTCTGGAAAGATTTAGAGAGAATGTTTTAATGATTACAGGTACAAAAGGCAAAACAACAACATCATCATGGTCAAAACATTTTTTATTGAATTCCAATATTACTGGAAAAGTAGAATATTGCGGAAATACAACCAACATCAGCCCATATCAATTTTGGACTGAATTAGAGATAGACAAATTGGATACATTTTTTGTGATAGAAATTTCAAGTTTTCAATTACAAGATTTAGGGTATTCTAAAATTTCTCCTAAATATTCTATAATAACCAACTTATATATAGATCATCTTGATCAACATAATAATAAAGATGAATATTGGTGTGCAAAAGATAATATATTTAAGTTTCAATATACAACTGATTACTTAGTGATTACTAAACAAGTTTTTGAAAATATTGTTTCTAGAAAAGTAAATTTAATTTCAAAATTAAAAATCGTTAAAGAACAAGATATTGAAGAATTTAAGTCGAGATTCACATCTGGTTTAATTGGTGATCACAATTGGTCCAATATGATAGAAGCTTATTACATGGCAAGTATAATTGCTCATGTAGATGATGTGCAGAGTGTGATTAATACTTTCGAGCCTCCAAAAGGCAGGCTAGAACTTATAAAAACAAAATTAATCGATGGCAAGACAATTTACTTCTATAATGACAATACAGCAACTGAACCAGATGCAGTAATTGCAGCTATTAATGCACTTGAACAGGTGAAAGATACAGAAAATATCTTAATACTTTCGGGTAAATGGAAGAATGGAAATCATTTGAAGTTAGCTGAAAAAATTAAAGAATCCATCAATAATTCTAAAATGTTAAAAGTGTATTATTTTGGAGAAGTCGGGCAAGTACTAAACGAAATGATTAATAACAATAAACAAGAGTTTATTTCATTTAAACAATGGCTGTCAGATAAAAATGATTTTCATAACATTGTAAAATCTTCTATAACTAACAATATAAATCTATTATTCTCTCCATCCGGTTCTTCTTTTGACGAATTTAAAAATTATATAGAAAGAGGAGAAATGTATATAAAGTGGGTTGAGACTGTATAGATTATTTTAAATTTTTAAGATTTTAATGGTGCATTTAAGCTTATAAACAAATCAATATTGTTTTGTGATAGTAGCTTAAATTGACAATATTGTAAAAAACACTTTATTTACAATATTTAAATTAGGTATGCATAAAAAATATCTCAATCTTTCCGATAATTTCTGGCTAAGTGAATATATAAAGTTCTTAAGCCCTCGTTCAGAGATATTAATATTCGATGAAAAGAATTTGGACAAAATTGACATAGAAAGTCACTTGAAAATGTGGGCTGATCATGAATTCATTTATAGAGATGACGATCTTAACAATCATATGACACTTGTCAGTCAATTTTATACTCATTTAAACAAGATAAACAATAAGTATCAAGATCTTATCAAGGACTTTTTATATACAGATATGAAAACCCCCAAGAAAAGCCAAACATTAGAAAATGTTGCAACCAAACCATCTTGGATATTTCTTGGAGGTAAAGAAGAGAGACTGGTATTTGAAAACATGCTTAATCAATACTACAGCGAAAATCTGGATAACCCACTTCTAAATGAACTTGATAAAAGAGAGCAGTTCTTTTTAAATCCGGTTAAAATATTAAAGTATAACGAACTTTTGAATGAAATACCAAACCTAGAAAATATTCACTCAAAAAGATCCAAAACAATCTATTTGTCTTTAAGTCAAAAAATACCTTATTTTAGAAAGAAATATTCAATTGTAAAAGATTTTAATTCTTTTATTTTTTGGCGTATTCAAGTAGGTATGTTTTTTGAGATTAATGGTTCTATTACTAATACTCAAGATAGGATTGTCCAAAAAATATCTTTTACTCGTTTGACTATATTCTAAGAGATTGGTTATATTAGAATATGAATCTAGAACAACTAGAAAAGAAAATTTCTTATGTTTTTAAAAATAAAGCTTTGGCCCATCAAGCTCTAGTACATAAGTCATACATGAAGGAGAAGCCTAGAAACACAGAGATAAGTGATCACAATGAAAGACTAGAGTTTTTAGGAGATGCAGTGCTTGAGTTAGTTAGTACTGAGTTCTTGTATTCAAACTTTGATGATAATGAAGGAATACTTACTGCTGTTAGATCTTCTCTTGTTAATGCAAACAATCTTTCTCAAGTTGGAGCAAGGATTTATTTACCTGAGAATATTTATTTATCAAGAGGAGAAAGGGGTGATGAAGGTAAAGCAAAAGACATGATTGTTGCTGATGCAGTTGAAGCTTTGATTGGCGCTATGTATTTGGACGGTGGGTATAATGCTGCTAAACAATTTATTTTAAATTATATTATGAGTGATGCACAAAGCATCTTTGATACTCAATCATTTAAAGATCCAAAGACAAAACTTCAAGAGTTATTACAGGAAAAATACAAAATAACTCCAATTTATGAAATAGTAGAAACTTTTGGTAAAGATCATGAAAAAGAGTTTTTGGTTGCAGTTTTTAAAGAAGAGACAAAGCTTGCCGAAGGAAAAGGAGCTTCAAAACAAAAAGCAGAAACCGAAGCCGCAAAACTTGCTTTAGATGTATTGACTAATAAAAATAACACTAATTTATAGTGTTTTTTTTATAGTCTAGGCTGCATTTTTATAAAGCCTTTTACTATAATACAAAATAGTGTTTCTAAATTCAATTGGATTAACTCCTGAAGGCACCACATCGGGAATGTAGCGATGAATAGTTTGATGGCAGAAGTGGCATAATGTTATCAGGTTCTGTGGTCGATTATCACATCCATTAGAAAAATGTCTAATGTGGTGAATTTCAAGAAGGTTGTTCGATCCGCAAATCTGGCAGTGATAGTTATCACGTTCCAAGACTTCTTCTCGTGTATACCATCTTAGGCGACCCATGCAATACTCCTTTTGCTTATGAATTTAGATTGGTTAGATAAGTTATCGATTATCTGGTCTATTATTTGAAAAAATAACTAATATTGTCAAAATATATATAATTTTTACAAATTGATTAGACAGGTTGAAAAGTTATTGATTATACTTTTGATCAAATTCATCTTTGTTATCAAATTGGGCGAACTCATTATCAAGCTGATGCTGCTGTGTTTTAAAATTTGGTTTTGCTTCGTGCATTATTCCACACCAATAATGTTCTGTTCTACCTGCTATCTCCTTCATATACAAGAAACCTCCATTAACATAACCACAGTACATACAACCAAGTTTTTCAAACCAGTGTAAGTATTGTAGTTTATTCCTATCTAATACTTGAATATATTCGCTTCTTTTAACATATTCTATGCCGTATATAGGGAAGCATAATCTGTGGTATATTTCCATCATTATATCAAGTAATAATATAAATGGTAACGGTGCCCAAATTATTGGCATGGTCAAACCATTTAATAAGGCTCTGATAGGGCTTTTTCTGTTTATATTTTTGTAAAGCATAAAGATTTAGTTTGTCTATATTATACTCAATATATTTAAAATAGACTAATTGGGTAAATTTTTAAATTATTTTTAAATTGTTGAGTGCGGATTCTCCAGGTGATCTAAAAAAAATCACCTTACAGTGTTTTTTTAAAATGGCATCTGCACATTCAATTCATCAACATTTATAACAGGTAACTTGTCATCTGTTACTGGTTCAGGTTCTTGCATCTGTGGAGCGCTAGATGGCATTGTAGATGAAGCGTATTGTGGGTTAGCTAGGTTTTCAGCCATTAATCTATCTGCTTCGATTTTGGTTGTTAACATTTCTAATTCTTGGATTAAGATATCAGTTGCATATGCTTTTGTTCCGTCAGGTCTATCCCAAGATCTATTCTGTAATGATCCAGAAATACAAATTTTATGACCTTTCTTAACGAACTTTTCGATAATTTCTGCAGTTTTATCGAATGCTGTTAAGTTAAAATATTGAACTTTAACAGTTCCGTCTTTATTCTTTCTTTCGTTTACTGCCATAGATAAATTGGCAATCTTTAGTGGTTGTCCTGTGCCTTGTGTAACTGCAGTTTTTATTTCTGGGTCTTTGGTTAAGTTACCAATCAAAAATACTTTGTTCATATAATATTTAATTTAAAGGTTTGGTTTGATTATTATTAGCATTGCTTGCAATCGGTTATGTTGTCAAGTATTTATAAATTTAAATGTATTAACTATAAGTAATCTTTACATATTAACAATAAGCCGATAAGCAATCTAAAGATTGGCCGAGAGGGTTTTAGTTCTATAAAGCATTAAATTGTTTCACAACTATATTGATTTAATATAAAATTGTTATACATACATGTATTAAAATTATATAAATATGACATATACACATAGAAAATAAACTAAAATTTTAATAGTAAAAATTAAATCAAAACAAAGTTCTTGTTATTTTTGGAGCTAGAAGAATTGGAATCTGTCTAGTTGTTACAGGGTATGCCGATTATGGAGAGTCTAGAAGAAATATTATAACAGGAGCAGGTGCAATAGTTATAAAGTGTTGGAAAATAAGATATTGGTAATAATAATAACTTCTTTATTTAAAGAAGTTATTTTTGATCTACAAACTAAAATATAGAATAAATTTTATTTTATAGAAATTCTGAAAACTTTAATTAATCGTATAAATTATTCTTGACTTAAGCTCTGCTTCGTTCTCTGACCATACAAGATATTCTTCAATTGTGTGAGTATTGTTCTCGAATTGATTATCTGCTTGTAATCTATCCATCATTGCATAATGTGCAGGCTGTAGCTGTTCGTATGAACCATCAAGATCTGTTATATATGCTTGGCATTGTGGAATCTCAGTAACTATCCAACCTTTAGTATCTATTCTTGATAATTCTTCTTGGCTAATTGGGTATGCAACTATGTAGTCTGTTGTTTTGTTCTCGGTATCCCATTTTGTATAAAGACAAGCACCGAACGACTTGGTGATATTGTTATTCTCATAAAGCGCTTCCAATGCTCCCATTCCTTCTACAAAGTTAGCTTGGCTATTCTTGTTAAAATCTTCTGTTGTTGATGTAAATGGCTTACCGATAAAAGTAACAGGTCCATAATTAGTTAAATTAATCATATTTATATTTTACCTTTAAACAAAAAAAATAACCAATCTAATTTTAATAATTAAGAGATGTTAATTTAAATTTATATGATAACTTACTCAATAATATTAATTGATGTTTGTGATTTATCATTTGAATTTGATATTTGTTGGTTAAGTCTGGTTGATAGTTGTTTATTGCTAATATCATCTGTTATCATAAACAATAATGAAAAGATAAGAAAACCAAGAATAATCTTCTGTCCTGCGTATAGTATTTTCATAATAAGTGACCTAAGTGTAGGGAAGTATTTAAGATTTAAATAATCTGTAATAAAGGACCAAAAATTAATACAGTATATACATTGTGCAATAAACCATACAATTATAGAATAAATACCTATTTTATTAAAGTTTATATGGTCATTGTAATACATATATACAAATGCACCTATCGTAATTATAGTATAAGCAGAAAGTAGTTGATAAGTTGTAATTAATCCATTACTTATTTTACTTTTTGCTCCAGTTGGGGTCCATCCTTCTTTGTGTCCTATAAAAAGGCTAAGTAAAGTGAATATATAAGACCAAGAAGCAGCACCATGTGCAAGAATTGTTCCAAAATTGGGTTTTTTGTAGACATATAAAATTTGTACAAGTAATGAATTGAGTAATAATATTATAAATACTACTGGAAAATCATTTGAATATTTATCTCGGAAAAAATATAAAGTAATCAATGTATGAAAAGTTAAAAATAATCCAACTAAATTAGAAATATAAAATGCAAATCCAGAGATAAAGCACAATCTAGTATAGAAAGGAATTTTTACCTTCCAAAAGTCTTTATTCAACATCAATGTCATCGAACCCAAACACCATCTTGTTTGCTGTTTAAAAAATGAGTGTATATCATCCGGGCATACACCCTTAGACAGAATTATAGGTAAGTATTTCAGATCATAACCATTTGCCTTCAATGCAAAGCCTGTGTAAACATCTTCAGAATGTTCAATCTGATATGTTCCACCGATAACTGATAAAGCCTCTCTTCTATATAATGCGCACGTACCAACACATATTGCACCACCAAGCACACCTCTAGATGGTTGAATTATTTTATAAAAATATTCTTGAATTGATGCAGCCCCACTCATAAGTGGTGAGAATTTGTAGCTCTTCTTGTCGTTGTCGAAGTACTGTGGTGTTTGGACGATTCCAATTTTAGGATCTGACATGTAAGGTAATGCTTCATAAATAAAGTCAGATCTTGGCTTAAAATCAGCGTCAAGAATTAAAATAAAATCTGAGCTTGTTTGTTGAAAACCGAATTTTAAATTACCAGCTTTTTTTAGTTCTCCACGATTAGGTCTTGACAAATATTTAAAACCAAACTCGCTTGCTAATTCCTTAACTTTTTCCGACCCAGAATCATCCAGTACAACTGGGTTAATTTTATAAATATTACTATTAAGTGAATAAACACCTTCCCAGGTATTGCGAAGAATACGAATATCCTCACCACATACTGGTAAAAAAATATCTATCGTTGGTTTTTTCTTAGATTGTTGGCTCCAAAACTGGTTTACTAAAAGTTCATGTTTTGAATGGTTAAACTTAGGTAAGAACAAGTTAATAATTATCGAAATTACTTGATATATAACAATAAAAGTTACTAGGGGTCCGAATATTGATAACAGAATCCAATTAGCAGAAAAAAACTGATAATAATTATAAAAAAATAAAACCCAAGTAGCAAGATTTATTACTAATAATAACTTGTAAAATGGAATGTTAATGTTGATGTATTTTAGCTTTTCATCATCGTTCGGGGCAGAAGGAATATAAACTGTCGAGCCTATCATAATAATTTTTAGAGTGAATAAACTTTACTCTATTGTCAATAATACTATCATTACTAATTGTTAATATATAAAGTTACCCCAAAAACTTTGGGGTATTGTAAAAAAGGGATAAATTAGATTGTTTCATCTACTTTTGGCTCAGCTATAGGAGTTCTCTTTTCTCTTTCGTTTAGAAATAGAGAGAACAAGACATACATTACAAATGTAACTAACTCATATACAAACCAAAACAAAGCAAGATATGCAAATACATTAATAGGGTTAAGCTCTATAAGATCAGGTGCTTTAGCTGCAGCATAAAGCACAAATCCTAGTGTAGTGATTATAAATGAGACTGTTTTACCAACCACCTCTTGCATTCCTGCTAAATAGTGTGAGTTATTGTTATTTGACATAAATATATTAAATTTTGATTGTTTCAAATATTATTATAAACAATAAAAACAGATTTGTAAATATGATAAATAAAATAGGATTAATTGGTCTTTCAACTATGGGGGCTAATCTTGCATTAAACTTTGCTTATAGTGGCGTGGAAGTTGTCGTTTTTAACCGTTCAGCTGATAAAACAAAAAAACTAGAAAACCAAAAAAACATCATAACAACATACACAATTGAAGACTTCCTAAATGAATTAGGTGATAAGAAGGTAATTCTATTACTAGTCAAAGCTGGGGAACCAACTGACGAAACTATAAAGCATATCTTGCCTTCAATCACTGATGAAGATATAGTAATTGATCTAGGAAATGCAAATTATGTAGATTCTTTAAGGAGGAGCCTACTAATAAAGAATTATTATGTTTGTGGTATATCTGGTGGTGAAAAAGGTGCTCGGTATGGTGCTTCGTTAATGTTATCTGGTAATATAAAATACAGTACTGAACTAGAGGAGCTGTTCAGAATTGTATCAGCAAATGATTTTAAAGATAACCCAACGATAGGTTATTTAGGAGAGGGTGTTGTAGGTAATATAGTAAAAACAGTTCATAATGGAATAGAATATGTTCAGATGCAAGTATTAGCTGAGATTTATTCTATTCTTAGGTTTTATGCTGGGTATGATGTGGTGAAAATTTCTGAAATTTTCAAATCTTGGTCTGAGTCAAAACAAGACTATCTGACAGATATTATGAGCCAAGCTTTGTCTGATCCTAATTTGATTGATACTGTTATGCCAAAGGTTGATTCAAAAGGAACTGGTAAATGGACAGGTCAAATGGCTTTAAAAGAAGATGTGTTTTCTACTTTTATTAGTTATTCTTATAACCTAAGAATGTTAAATAATGAAGTTCTTGCTTTACAGCAAAATAATGATATTAATATAGAAAAATTATCTGATCTTTACGACCAGGCATATCTAAAGGCTCTAGAAGAAGGTTTGTCTATCATTTCAAAAATGAGTCCTGGAGTTGATTTGAAAGAAGTAAGGAGAATTTGGCAGGGTGGATGTATTATTAGAAATCATTTATTATTAACTGAGAAAAAATCAGATAATCCAAGATTTATAAAATTATTTTCTCCACTAAGAACCTGTGATTTACCCCTTCCAGTATTATCTATGATGTATCAAGGAGCGTTGTTAGATGTGATAGGAACGGTAGGAAACCCATTATTAGCAATTGCCAGAGATGTATTCGGGAGTCATGGATTCTATTCCAAGAATGGCGATTTAATCTATAAAGAATGGTAAGATCAGCACTATTTGCCAATGTAGATCGAATGTTATTAATTTTTTGACAACATAGTAAAATTACAATAGAATAATAGAGTATGACAAAAATCGTTACCACTATAGGTCCGGCCTCGTTCAATCCGGAAACCTTAAATTTTTTTAAGAACAACAAAGTATCAATTGCAAGATTAAATTTCTCTCACGGAACAATTGAAGCTCACACTAATATGGGTCACACTTGTAGAGAATATGGGTTTGAAATTATGTTTGATACTGCAGGTCCAAAAGTATTATTAGGTGCTCTAGAAGCATTTGATCTTAAAACTGGAGTTAAAGTAGGTTTTGAACCAGTAAAAAAAGATTCTACTTATCCTTATCAAGAAGATGGAATCACAATAATGCCTTGCCAATTTGATATCGATCAATTCGTTAAAGAAGGTGCTACAATCTTAATTGATGATGGTAAATTGAGACTAAGATGTTCTTCAATAGACGCTGCTTCAAACAGAGTATACGCTACTGTTGAGTTTGGAGGATTTGTTAAAGCTAATAAAGGTGTAAACCTTCCTGGAACTGATGTTAATATTCCATTTTTAGTACCAAGAGATAGAGAATTAATCTCAGCTTGTTTACCAGCGGTTAAACCTGAATGGATCGCTCCTTCATTTGTAAAATCTGTTGAAGATTTAAATGAATTACAAGCATTTATTGATGAATTGTGTGAAAAGAATGACTTAGGTGATTACAGACCAAAGATCTGTACTAAGGTTGAAATGGCTGAAGCTATTGATAACTTTGATTCAATCCTTGAAGCTTCTGATATGATTATGATTGCCAGAGGTGATCTTGCTATTGAGATGACTCCTATAAATATTGCTACTCCATTCATGCAAGACATGATCGCAGAAAAATGCAAAGCAGCAGGTAAACCATTTATCGTAGCTACTCAAATTTTAGAAACTATGATGGACTCTCCAGTTCCTACAAGAGCTGAAGTTTCAGACTTATATAGAGCTATCAAGTACAACCAAGCTGATTATGTAATGTTATCAGGTGAAACAGCTGCAGGACAATTCCCAACTGCTTGCGTAGGTTTAATGGCTAACATGATTAGTATGATTGAAGGAGGTGCTAACTCTAATTCTTCAATGGCTGAACTTGAGAATTTAAATACTGAAGCAAATAATGCATAAAATAAATAACCCATTTGGGTTATTTATTATTTAGAATCTCTAAAATGTATTCTTTATAATGTGAAATTGCATGTATTGGAAAGTCAAATTCTATTGTTTTTATATTTTTATATTTTTCTTCAAAATCTTGTATAGGTATAATTGGAATAGTTTTGTCTAATTTTGAATATAAAATAGAAATATCACTTTTATACTTATTTTTAAAAAATTTAACAGGATTGCGCTTATTGTTTTCAATTTGATTTGATGAATCATAATAATCTTTTCGAAATAATTTGAGATCCGGTCTTAGTTGATAATCTAAGTCCAAATCAATTAAAGGAGCGACTAGTATAACTTTTTTGAACCAATCAAGAGTTTCTATTGTTTTTAAAAGATTAATTGAACCTCTTGAAAAAGATAAAAGAAAAAAAATGCAATCTTGATGAGTTTTTTTTACTTCATTTATTAATTTCATATACTCGTCTTGATCAATACCACCTACCTCATCCTTTAGATAATTTATAGTGTATATACAATAACCTTGTTTTGCCAACCAAGCCAAAAAAAGTCCGCAAAAACCAAGTTTTGTTTCCCCATACTCTCCAGTACCACCTCGAAAATAGAAAATTATGTTGTCACATTTCATTGTCGGTTTAACTAAAAAACCATCTGAAATATTCGAATTGAATTCAAAATTAAATTTAAAGACTTCAGTTTCTAATAGGTTCTCTTTAACAAAATCATAATTACTAGTTCCATAAAAAATATTAATAATTTTAGTATTTTCTATTTTTTTGTATTGCATATATTGACAATACATTCTTTTTTTTTTAAGATCAAATTATCACTATTTAAAGTAAATCCTTAAATGTGACAACCTGTACAACTACAATTGTAATAACATGAAGAACTTTTGCTCTTTTCCTACTTTTGGAATTTATAGTTTTGAAGATGCTTCTAAACTAGTTTCAAATATTGATCTCAGTTCTGTTGCTTTTAAGGTTAAGCATACTTATGGAACTGAAGATCTAATTTTAAATCAAGATATCCAATTTTATCGTCAGTTTTTAACACTCTCTATGATTGGCGATGGAACACCTATTGCTGTTACAGAAGGAGTCGATCTAATCTGGCACAATCATATCCTGGATACTTCAAAGTATATTATGGATTGTCATAATTTGTTTGGAGGGTATTTTCATCATTTTCCATATTTTGGACTCCGTTCTGAAAGTGATTATGAGAATTTAGTTGAAGCGTCTAAAACAACTAATGATTTGTATAAACAATATTTCCAAATTTCCCCATTCGAGCTGACTACTGGTTCTCTTTGCAATGGCGGTAGTGAATGCGGCAAAGGTTGTGCTAAATGTGTACAATCTCAAGACTCACCTTCATCTAACCCATACTTAGACGTTCTTAATCAACCTAGACCTGTTTATTCCCTCTAGAAATGTTACACACACCTTAATAGGTGTGTTATTTTTGTTTCCTAAGTTACAAACCATCTCTATCTAACTTGGCTTTATACTCTACTACCATTTTTTCTATATCAAATACTTTTGCATTTTCAATTCCAGTTACACCAATTTCAGATGTTGGCATGATCATGATTTTTCGTGATTCGTCGTCACCTAATGATTTGGTAGATATACCTTTCATATTAAAAAAGTGATTGTGAATTAATTTCCTTTCGTAGCCGTTAAGATTTATTATAATTACAGTGTTACCTTTTTCTAGTACTTCTTTTATTGATAAATCAGGAATTACTTCCTTAACTACTTTTTCTCTAAAATATCTTTTTGAATTAACATCGAATAAGAAGTGGGTATAGTCTTTTGGGTGTTGTCTATGAACTCCTACTCTTGCAATGTATTGTAGTATATATAAAAATTCATAGTTATTAGCCTCAAATAGATGGCCTGAAGAGGATATAATGTTTACTCGATATTGACTACCTTCCTTGCTTATTTGAGTTTTATACTCAATATTAAGTGGTTTGCAAAAATCATCGATTATTGCAGTTAGTGTGTTTTTAATATCTTCTTGCATAAAAAAAATTACAAAATAATTCTTTTACCAACTAAGAATCGATTAAATCCATCTTCATCTTGAATAACCTCAGTATAAAAATTGTTTTCAAAATGTTTTTTAGCTTCAAAGATGTTTCTTGGATCTAATTCAAATATAAATTGGTTAGGAAATTTATTTGTGAATAGCTTAATAAATTTGTTAAAAAAGGTCAACCCATTCTCACCAGAATATATTGCAAATTCCGGTTCAGATCTAACACTTTTGTCATTTTCAATATTTGGAACATAAGGAGGATTGCACAATAATAATGAGTTATTTGGATAATTATTTTCATTACTTGTTGCATCGCTATTTATTGCTTTTATGTTATTGATGTTATTAATCTTGATATTTTCTAACAATACTTGAAAAGCAAAATCATCATTTTCAATCGAAATAAAATTAATATTTTTATATTTTTTTGCTAACGCAATACCAATAAAACCGGTCCCAGCACAAACATCTAAAACTGTTTCAAATTTGCCCGATTCTATCAATTCTTGAGCTAAAGTAATTAATTTTTCAGTACATGGTCTTGGTATAAATACACCTTGAGGAGTTTTTAACCTTACTTCATTAACTAACACTTCACCAATAATATAGTCTAACGGATAACCGTTAAGATATTTGTTATTTAGTTCATTAAATTGAGATTGTTCAAGAGAGTCTAAGTTAAGTGATTGTCCAATAAACAAAGTTTCTTTTTTTATCAATTGAAGGATTTTTAATTCGATTATATTAGTTATTATCACTAGTAAACAATATATTAAATTATAAAAAAAGACAAAAAAATAAACCCATAAGGGAATATTTTTTTATGGCGGAACTGACGGGGTTCGAACCCGCGACCTCTGCCGTGACAGGGCAGCGCTCTAAACCAACTGAGCTACAGCTCCAAATTTTTTTTGGTGGCGAAATCAGGATTCGAACCTAAACCGTCTGGTTATGAGCCAGAAATGCTGCCATTACACTATCTCGCGATAAAATTTGTAATCTAATACTAAAAGAATTGAATCAATTTGTCAAATCTATATGTTACTTTACTTGCATAATCTCGCCTATTATGAGCTTTTGGAATCTTATGCATAAGAGTTTGTTTTAAAAATTATTAGAAGTGCAGTGAACTGTAATTACTAGAATTTATCTAACAATACTCAAACTAATTTTTACAATTTTGTACTAGTGTTATTTGATAACATTCTCTTCAAAAAAATGACGTGAAAAACATATCTTGACAAAACTTTTGACGTTAGCTAAATTATAAGGTATAATCAATGTATTACAAGTCATTATTATGTTAGCAAGCAAACAATATTTTAGTGATGGATTTCCAAGAGATCCTCACGAAGTTCTCGATTTTATCGATGAATCAATTTTTACAGAGTACTTAGGTCCAAAAGAAGAATGGTTAGAATGGCTATCTCTTGCTTCTCAAGAGAACATAGATGAATTCGTGAATACTGTTCACGATCTATGGATCGAAAAGAATCAAAAAGATGGAACAACGCCAAAAGTAGAAGAGGCTAAATCTGAACCAGTAAACACCCAGGTTGCTGAAGTTGAGCCTAAAGAAGCAGTAGCTCCTACACCTCAAACTAAAGAAATTAAGGAAGAAGTTTCTTCTGCTGTAATTGAGGAAGAAGATCTAGAAGAAGAAAAGACCGAAGAGCCAAAACCTGAACCAAAACCTGAACCTGCTCCAATTACTGTTGCACCTAAAGTTGAAGTTAAAAAAGAAGAACCAAGAACAGACAGAGTTGAAAGAAATAATGTTCAACAATCTAACACAAGAAATGAAGCTCGAACTGAATCAAGAAACGATAATAGAAATGACAACAGAAACGATTCAAGAGACAACAGAGATAGAAATTCAAATACAAACTCTAATTCAGGATCTAACACAAGTTCTAACTCGAATTCTAACTCAAACTCAAATAATAAAAATGAAAGAAATAACCAAAATCAACAAATGAGACAAACAACTATTGAAACACCAGTTTCTCAATCAAAACCACAAACTAACTCTCCAGTAAGAATTAACGATGAAGATGAAGATCAAAAATCAATTACTTTACAAGATGATTTGAAGATTAATTACAAATCTTTTGATATTAAAAAAGTTAGAGAAACAGCAACTAAAAATGAATTAGACGGTGTTTACAAAAAATATCTTGATTCAAAAGAAGCTTATGCTCAAACTGAAACTACTTATTTTGAATCTCAATCAGCATTATTTGATAAAATGATGGGAATTGTAGTTAACTTTGAACAAGTTGCTGACTACTTTGAATCAATGACTGAGAAGTTGCTTGAAATGAATGATAAAATCATTACACAGGGTAGAGAATTACAAGCTGTCAAAACATCACTAATTGCTAAGAACCAAGACTTAGAAGATAAAGTACAATTACAAGATTCTGATATCCAAAGACTTGAAAGAGATTTAAGAGATACTAAGTCACTTAACTCAAGAAGATATCAAGAACTGGCAGAGCTTACTTCAAGAATTAATAATGATAGTTTTGGCGACGAAGTAACTATCAAGCAAAGAATGGATCTTATCGATGCAAAAATTGCTAAGCTAAACAATCAAATCAACACAAACAAGATTGCCTCACTTACAACTTTAGCAAAAGAAGAATCTACAAAGAAGAAGACTGTTTCTTCAGAAAAATAAACCTTAACAGGTTATTTTTTTTTTGACAATAATAAGCTAACATATTTTATAGTTTAGTATGAATCCAACCAACCCAAATAAATTTAGATTTTTCCTTATTTTTGGTCTTACTCTTTTGATTTTTACACTAATTAGTGTTGGTGTGACACTTTTTTCTTCAAAAGCCCCTGATGACATAGGTAAAAATGTTAAAATTGAGTTTCAAAAACTTGAGTTAATGCTGACCTTAGAAGATCAAGAGCAAGGACTGCAAAATAGAACGGAGCTATGCGATAAATGTGGTATGTTATTCGTTTTTGAAAAACCTCAGATTTTAGGGTTTTGGATGAAAAATACATTTGTACCTATTGATATTATCTATTTGGATAAAGATAATATAGTAGTAAATCGAATTGTTAAACCAGAACTAAATAATACCCAAAAATTATATTCTTCATTAAAAGAAGCAAAATACGCTCTTGAAATTCCATCGAAAAGAGCTGACGAATTGAATATTAAGGTAGGTGATAAGCTATTGTTTGACTATTAGTTAAAATAAAGGCATTATCAAAAAATGAAATATAGATTATTAGACTGTGGTGATTATAAAAAAGTCGAAATGCTAGGCGACTTCAAATTTATAAGACCATGTCCTCAAGCATGTTGGCAACCATTTGATAATTCATTATGGTCCAATCCAGATGTAGTATTTGAAAGAACAGGTGAAGAAAAAGGTGTGTATAACACTATCTCAAATAAAAAAATTCCAGAAACTTGGGAAATAACTAACGATGAAGGATTAAAATGGAATATCGAACCTAATGAATATGGAAATATTGGTGTATTTACAGAACACTGGATGTATGCTTCAAAATTACCTGAATTCTTTGGTGGTCGAAAAAAGATTTTAAACCTTTTTACATACTCGGGATCAAATTGTGTTAATTTGGTGAAACAAGGTTACAACGTAACTGCTGTTGATTCGTCAAAAGTTGCACTTTCAACTTATACAAGGAATTTAGAATCAAATGATTTATCTAGAGATGGTCAAAGACTTATTCTAGAAGACTGCTACAAGTTCATTGCAAGAGAAGAAAGAAGAGAAGCAAAGTATGATGGTATTATGGTCGATGCACCATCTTATGGTAGAGGAACAAAAGGTGAAGTATTCAAGATCGAAGATGATATAAGAAAAATCCTAGAATCTTGTAAAAATATTTTATCCCCTAAAGGTAAGCTTGTTCTGACTTTACACTCTCCTAGATTTACACCAGAAATCTTAAGAATTATGGTACAACAGATTTTTCCAGATAAGAAAACTCAAGTTGAAGAAATTCTAAACACTTGTGAAAGTGGTGTAGGTCTGCCATCTGGTATGATAGTTAAAGTAGGTTAAAATAATTCCTCAATTGTATTATTCAATTGAGGAATTATTTTTAAATTATGAATTGTTTGTCTATGCACTGTTTAATTTTTGTTTCTCAGAAGCTTTTGAACATACCCCATTACTAGGAGCTTTCCAACCCAATCAGACTCCTGAATTCAGATCAAGGATTGAAGCGACTGTTAGAATTAAAGTAAACTTTCTATCAACTCCTTGACTTAAGCCTAAAAGTATGCAAAAATTTGATATCACTATACTCAGCGTGGAGAGTTAAAATGGTACAATCCACTGTACAAAACGAACGAACAATCGCATTGAATAATCTACTTGAAATTGCCTCTAGGTGTGAAAACAACATCCAACACCTGCCAGAATTTCAAAGTAATTGTTTGGATTTTTTTAAGAAATATCCTTTCTTGGATTTGTCCACAACTTTTGAAGACTTATTTGTCGAGTTAATCGAAGCAATTGGTCTGTGCACCATTTATGGAGGTACATCAATACTTGATATCTATATTATCCCTCAGTTGAAGACAATGAATGATGATGTTCTAAATTTATTGCTTTCTATCTTGAGCGATGAAAGGAAGATCAAAAACTTTCCAACTACTCCTAAAGTATTAGCTGCATATATTGTAACCTCTATTGCAGCTTAATGTTCTTTTTTACCCTTCAATTAAAGGGTGAAATTTATAATTCTTAATATTAAATATCGTGTAAAAGTCAATTCCAAAATACTAAAAAATCACAACCCCTTAAAAAGGGCTGTTTATAACTATGATTTAATATGTAAAGAATTATTTAATTAAATCATTAATCTGGCGAAGAATCTCTAAGTCTTCATAAATTGGTGATTGATTGGCTTTTTCAAAAACAAATTGGAACATAGTTGATAAATCCAAATCTCTTGATTTGCATTTCATTTTAAGTTCACTAACGAAGTTATATGGTGTGTCATCCCACTTAATGTGAGATGGAAAACCTTTGTATAAATCACTTTGAAGGAAAGCATTATGTAACAAACTGACCCGGCTTTGGGTAGCTGCAAGAACCTGTAGATTTGAAAACAGTTTGCTAACGGCATTAATCTTATTGATATCCATTTTATTTTTCTTTTTATAAAAATTCTTTCCAAGAATAGCACAAATATCTTGTAATGTCAATTTACAAAAAGTGTAACTGTTCATATATTTTATATTAATGTCTAAAAAAATTATTGGAATAGACCCAGGTATTGCAATAGTAGGATATGCTGTTGTGGGTGGTAATAAAAAGGACCCGATAATATACGATTATGGAGTTTTAACAACTAACAAAGGTGGCGAGGAGATGGTGAAAGACAGATTGTATGAAATACAAAAAGACTTGGACTATATTTTATCAGAACATCAACCAGATCTCGCTGTTGTTGAAAAGCTATTCTTCTTTCAAAATGCAAAGACAGTTATTCAAGTAGCACAAGCCAGGGGTGTTATATTAAGCTGTCTAGCTAAGCATGGGGTTGAAGTTATTGAGCCAACGCCATTGCAAGTAAAACAATCACTAACTGGTCATGGAAGGGCGGATAAAAAACAAATAATCAAGCTAATGGAAAAGTACTACAAACTTGATCATAAAATCACTCCTGATGATGCAGCAGATGCGCTTGCTATGGGATACTATGAACTAAATTAAAAAAATCTGACCAAATGAAATATGTTTCATTTGGTTAGATATAATAAATTCTAATTTACGGTTAATCCCAAATCTTGATCGGGATCATTTCGCTATAGAAATTTGATCCGTTGTTTTCAGAACATTTCATTCGATCTTGAGCCATTAAAAACTCAAGCATTGTTATTTCCATCCCAGCATTTGGCGTTGTCAGCGCAAAATGAAAATCAAGATCGTAGATAAAAGTTTTGGACACATCTTGCTAAGTTGGCTCGATTGAAGGGTGTGCTGGTAAAGCATAAACTACCTCATCCAAATCTTCAAATTGATATGCTTTCTTAAATACATTTGCGGTAAGGTATCCGCTGGTCTTAAGATTCAACTCTCGAGCAATTTGATATGCTTGGGCTAAAAATCCAACGGATGTGCCGCCGCCGCAAAACAAAATCTCTTCTGTTTCAGAATCGATTTTAGACTGTATTTCAATTATACTCTCTCGAATATTTGTCAAAACCTCTTCGGGATCATATTTTTTACTACAAGGACCCGAAAATCCAACTCGAACAAATTTCTTCGGCCATCCTATCCCAGAAGTTGACTTATCAGCCTCTACTTTAGGATACCTGACGATAATTTTATTATCAAATTCTTGAGTCTCAATTATTTGGTTGCTCTTTTTTCTTATGGTTTAACCATAAGATATTGGCATTGCTTAACTTGAATAGATAATGTTAAACTTGTTAATAACAAGATTCAGAGATGCTTCTAGCATCTCTTTTGATTTTGAATAACATTTAGT
>JAYUKV010000011.1:0-5803 GCA_043764135.1 bacterium
CTAAATGTTATTCCAAATCAGAAGAGATGCTGAAAGCATCTCTTAACTTAGTAATTAACAAGTTTAATATCACCTATTCAAGATAAGCAATGCCAAAAAAATAACTATCTTAATACAAGATAGTTAGAAGTCATGATTACTGATAAGGTTGTGGCTGTACTTTGCTGCCCATTGTGATTCTAGTGGAATTAGTCCAGCTGTCATGTGGTTGGTGTATTCTAGAACTTCGAAATTTAAAGTGCTATTTACACGATTGTATAATGCTAAATTAATTGATTCTCTAATAAATGGATTATGGTGTTTACCTCCAATCATGTCTTTTAGGTGCCAGGCCCAGCGGTATGCTATGAAGTAGCTTTTGCCTACATAGATATACTCTCTGCCAGACTGATTAAAAACTATTCTGTAAATACCTGAGTAATTACTATAGCCAACATGTCCGCAGTTTAGAATTTGATCTAAAGGGTGGAATTGATAGTTGCTTGTTTGTTCTAGCTTGATTAGATCTAATGTTTTTACCTCCATCGAATGTAGATTCTTATGTTTTGTTGAACTGTACTGAACAAGCTGTCTGTTCATGTTTAATGAGACGAAATTGTCCCACATTTGAAATCTGTTTAGTTTTTCATTTTCGAGTTTTATGTTATATGAAAATGCATATGTAGGATCTTGAGAAATTTCAGCTTCTGTATCATACAAGTATTGCAATGCAGAGCAGTAGTGGTTGCCTGATTTTAATAATTGAAGTTGTTTGTGAAATTCTTCCTTTAAATTGGAAGTTGGAATAGCGATGGTTTTCTTGGTTCTAATATGGGTTATTGTAAGTAGGCCTGCTTTTGAAGTTACTACTTGTTTTGTATTGGATTTTATCACAAGTTTTCCTTTGGGTAGGATTTCTATTGACAATTTGATTGATAACATTTAACTATTAAGTTGTAAAACCGTTAGGTGATAACACACCTTTAAGAGTCTATCAAACTCAATAACAGTAGGAATTGTTACGGTAAAGAGAAGAATAGTGCGTTTGCGCTTTAAGAACTCTTCGTTGGTTGCGATAAAACCATAAAAGGCATTAGAAAACTAATGCGAATCAGGACGGTACGAGTTACATTTTTGTAACTCCCTGAATATTATTTAAAAAACCAAATAATGTTCATGCTGTCTATACCTATATATACTGCATGAATATGTAGTATATATTTTTTATGCCCAAGCAAATCACTAAAATCTCAAACTTTATAAAATTCCCAGAACTAGAAAAAAACATTACCCAATTCTGGCAAGACAACTCTATTTTTAACAAATCCCTTAAGCAACGTGAAGGGATGGATCGTTATGCATTTATGGACGGTCCTCCATTTGTTAGTGGATCCCCGCATTTTGGATCTTTAATCCCATCTGTTGCAAAAGATGTAATCCCAAGATATCAAACTATGAAGGGTAAATACGTTCGTAGAGTATTCGGATGGGATTGTCATGGTTTGCCAATCGAGCAAAAAGTTTCTGAGAAATTAGGTCTTAAGACACGTGCCCAAATTGAAGAGTTTGGAATCAAAGAATATATAGAAGAGTGTCGTAAACATGTAAACAAATGTACGACAGATTGGAAATACTATATTGATGCAATAGGTCGATGGGTTGATCTTGATAATGCATATTATACAATGAATCCTGAGTTTAATGAGTCTGTATTGTGGGTGTTTAAACAAGCTTGGGATAAAGGTTTAATTTATAAAGGTAATCGTGTCTCACTCTATTCAGTTGACAATCAAACACCAGTATCAGAGTTTGAAGTTAATATGGACCCTTCTAATTACAGGGATGTTGAAGATATTGCAATATATGTCGAGTTTCCTATTAACGGTACAATACCTACAGTACCAGAATCAGAAAATGCTAATCTTGTTATCTGGACAACCACACCATGGACAATTCCAGCGCATTTATGCATGGCATACAATCCAGAATTAACTTATGTAATTGCCCAATCAAATGGTAAGAAGTACATAGTTGCAGAGTCTAGAATTCTTGATGTATTTCAAGTCGAAGAGAGCGAAGTATCTACAACTGAAGACGCAAAGGTATCAATACTTGCAAGATTCGAAGGTAAGCTCTTAGAAGGGGTGAGTTACTCTCCTGTCTATACCCACCAACCTGCGACCAATCAGCATTTTAAATTATATCAAGCTGATTATGTAACTGATAGTGATGGTACAGGTCTTGTACATATCGCCAAGTATGGTAAAGAAGATGTTGATCTATGTAATAAGTATGGTATAAGTCATTTTGACTCTATCACACTTGAGGGAGTTATGTTAGAAGGTGGAAGTTTTGAAGGTAAACATATGAGAGAGTCTTTAGAAGAGATAACTGAAGATATAGATTCTAAGGGTAAATTATTTAGATCTAATAAGTATGTTCACAGGCTTCCTTTTTACCGTGGCGATTCTCCGTTGATTTATATGCCTCAAGAGTCATATTTTATCGATGTTCAAAAATTAAAACCTAGAATGATTGAACTTAATCAATCTATAAACTGGTACCCAGAGCACTTTAAAAATGGTAGATTCTTAGATGTTATCGAAAACGCTCCAGATTGGTGTATCTCAAGAACTAGGTTTTGGGCTACAATTATGCCTCTATGGCAGTCAGATGATGGAGATGTAATTGTTTGTGGTTCAATCCAAGATATGATGCAATATACAGATCAAATCACTAAAGTTGGAGATCAATACCAACTAAATGGAGAAAAACTTTTCTTGCACCGCGACTTTTGTGATCAAATAGTACTAACCAAAGATGGAAAGAATTATCACAGAACACCAGAAGTTCTAGATAACTGGCTTGATGCTGGGTCTGTTCCATTTGCTGAGTTTGGCTATCCATTTAAAAACATACAAGAATTTGAACAGTCGTATCCTGCTGACTATATAATTGAATATACTGGTCAGATTAGAGCTTGGTTTAATATGTTACTTAGAGTTTCTGTAATTGCATTTGATGATTTGTCGTTTAAGAATGCAGTTGTAACAGGTAATATGCAAGGAAACGATGGTCGTAAGATGTCAAAATCATTTGGTAATTACCCTGATCCAAAAGATGTTCTCGAGAATATTGGAGCAGAGGCTTTAAGACTTCAATTAATGGAATCTTCTGTTATGTTAGGAGATGATACAGGTTGGTCCGATGATCTACTTAATGAGCAAACTAAGAACGTACTAATTCCGTTTTGGAATACCTTTACCTATTTTACTATCTATGCTGAATTGAATAAATATACTCCTACAAATGCTGAGTATATAATTGAAAATGTAATGGATAGATGGTTGCAGAGTAGGGTTAATACCGCAGTGACACAATTTGAAACCGCATTAGATAATTACAATTTTCCAAGCGCAGTAAAATCTATAAGACCAGTTATTGATGATATTTCAACTTGGTATATCAGAAGATCAAGAGATAGGTTTGCAGGAGGTAATATTGCAGCTATGCAAAACCTATATGCTTCGCTTGTCATATTGATGAAAGCTTTTGCTCCTCAGATGCCGTTTATAACTGAAAGAATGTATCAAGAAATTGTAAGAGATGTAATCCCTCACGCTCTTGAATCTGTACATTTAGAAGATTTCCCTATATCAGGAGAGGTAGATGAAGATCTGTTAATTCAAATGGCCAAATTAAGAGAATTATGTTCACTTGGTCTTGCAATAAGATCAGAGAATAATTTACCTGTTAGACAACCGCTTTCACGAGTAATTACTGATCTGGATGATACCGAATTACAACAAGTTCTCAAAGAAGAGTTGAATTGTAAAGAAGTTCAATCAAGCGTAGATTTTAATAATACTATTGTAAAAGAGGGTGTTAGTGGTAAAGTAGGGTTAGTTACAGAACTGACTCAAGAGCTTTTAGAAGAAGGTCAATTAGCTGATTTAACACGTAAAATCCAGAATGCGCGTAAGAATGCAGGGCTACAAATGGGTCAAAAAGCTGTTTGTAACTTTTCAACTACTTCTGATGAGGTTTTAGAATTTGTAACAAAATTCAAAGATCAAATATCAACTATCACTGCATTGTCAGATATTAAATTCCAAGAGCTCAGCGAAGGTGAAAAAGTTAAGTTCCTTGGAGAGAATACTCTTATAAATTTTGAACTTTAGAATTATAAAAAGACATTAAAAGACTAAATTTAGTTAACATTAAATCAAACTTGATATTTTAAGTTGTTCCAAAAATAAGCCACCTTGCTCAAACTAAAAAGCTAAAGTAAAATTACCATGATGAATGATAATTCTAAAGGTGGTGGGATGGCTAAATTTTATCATTTGGTATGGAATAATTTGTTTAGTGTTTTTGCTAACAATTTTATTTGGTTTGGATTGTTCTTTTATGTTTACATTCTGACAAATTCTGTAATTATAAACGCGTTTAATGCTGGTCTTTTTGCACTTTTTAACACAATTAGTGGGCCATTTATCGGTAAATTATTAGACAAATTCAACAAAAAAAATGTCTTCTTAATTTCACACATTATTTCAATAAGTGCTTACCTCATATCGTATTATATATATTCTACAATCGAGGCAAACAATTTCAAAGAATCTAATCCTAGTGTTTGGTTATTAGTTTTCGTTGCATTGATAGGTGTGGTTATTGGTAATGTTAGAACAATTGGTATATCTTCACTAGTTACTTCAATGGTAAATAATGATGAAATAGAAAAAGCAAATGGATTAGTTGCTTCAACGAACGGAGTATCCTTCGTATTTACATCATCATTTAGTGGGCTTGCTATAGCATATTCGGGATTGAATGGAGCCTATGCAATTGCAATAGGATTACTAATCGCTGTAATAATTGATTTGTTTTTTATTAAAATTCCTAAAACTTTAATTGATAATAATCAACCAACCACCCGTTTAAGGGACTCGTTAAAGTTCTTACTTACCCAAAAAACCTTATTCAGACTGATAATGTTTACGACTCTAAACAATTTTATTGGTGGTGTATTTCAAGCACTATCTGATCCATATGGATTGAGCTTATTAAGTGTTCAAAATTGGGGGTTTATATGGGGAGTTGTAGGGTGTTTTTATATTTTAGGAGGATTAATAATATCCAAAATCGGATTAGGTAAAAACCCACTTAAATCCCTATTTCGAATCTATATAATGTTTTGGATTGTAACGATTTTTATAGCTATACAGCCTTCTATTTGGTTGATGTTTATAGGGTTTAGTCTTTGGATGTTGTTTTTTCCTTTTATCGAAGCTTGTGAACAAACAATTATCCAAAAAAAAGTTCCAGAAGCCATGCAAGGAAGAATATTTGGACTTGCAACTTCAATTGAGAATGCTGTTACTCCATTATCAGCATTTTTGGTCGGATTGTTCACACAGTTTTATGTGATCCCTTATATGACAGATGGATTCGGCGCTAAGACAATTGGCTCCTGGTTTGGTACAGGTCAAGGAAGAGGTATTGGGCTTGTATTTACAATTTCCGGTATAGTTGGTTTGATTCTTACACTAATAATCCAACACTCTAATTGGTTAACTGACGATAAATAAAGTAATTTTTACTCAAACCAAAAACAACTTTTATAATTTCTATAAATTAAGGATAAATTCAAATTGAATTATTTATACTCAAACCACACCAACCTCCATCTAATGGAGATAGAAAAAATTGGATATACTAGTGACTATTTCAAGCTTCTTATACTTTGCATAAAAGATTGAGATAGTTGCTATTAGATACTATTTTGTCATTTAGATTAGGTGGAGGTTGGTGTTGTTTGAGT
>JAYUKV010000012.1:0-5801 GCA_043764135.1 bacterium
AACTGGCAAAAAGAGTATGATGTAAGCGATGAAGAATTAAAGGAGATTATGGAGTATTTCGGATATGGATGGGTTTTTAAAAAGTGTTAAGTCTTCAGAATTCAAAAACCTGCCTTATTTCATTATAACGATACTTGATATAACTAAAGAAAAAATAAGAATTCTGGAGACGTAGAAAATTTCAGTTTTTCTATGAGCTAATCAGTTTCTACTCGATTAATTAAACAAGTTAAAAAAATTATATCAATATAATATAAGAAAAAATAAAATCTTATAAATAAGATTTGTTGTAATAACATAATAATTAAAAAATTCTAAGTGTTTTAAAAAAGAAAATTATCGTTGCAACAAAAGCTAAACCGATACCCCAAAGTCCAGTTAAAAGATACACAGAAGCGCTCATAGAGACAAAATAAAATGAGAATACTAGAAAAACATAATTTAAAAAATGTGGATGATAAAGTGTGAGGACTTTGTATTTGTAATTGAATATCTTTTTTTTGGTTTTGGTGTATTCTAGTAGTGATAAAAATGGATTGATTGTATGTAAGTAAATTGTCTCAAAAGCAATTAACAACTCAATTTGAAACTCTTTGTCATGTGATAACATGAATACATTATCGATAAAATCATCATCTTCAGGACCAAATTGCATATTTAATCTCTTAAAATTAAATTCAAAATAATCAAGGACTAATTCATTCTTTATTCTTAATACTTTAAAATCATTACTAAATACCTTGTTATGTACTTCCAATAAGTTTTGATAAAACTTTTGACTGCCAAGATCATTATCTAAATAGTAAATATTAAGCATTTGATTTAACTGAAATTCAGTTTGTGGCAACATAATTATTGTAAGAATAACAACACTTTATAGTCTTAAAAATATAATGATCATTGTCAATGAATTATATAGAGAACTCCTCACACTTTTCAAATTTGACTATTAATCAAACAATTGTTTTTCTTAACCATTTAGGGTTAAGAGAAGTCATTTGTGATTGAACTTGAACAATTGCTTGACATATGCTAAATTTTATGTTATGTTTTTAATTAAGAGACGTGTGTTACACTTTGTAATATTGTACTATGAATTCTATTTCTTATAGAATAAGTAGTGTAGTAATACATTGTTACCGCTCTCACTTCGATACGGGAAATTAGCTCAGCCTGGATAGAGCAACCGCCTTCTAAGCGGTCGGTCACAGGTTCGAATCCTGTATTTCCTGCTTTTATGTTTAACTATATACTAAACCCGAGCCCCTTTTAAATAGGGGATCTAATTATATCCTAAAACTAACTAACTCCTAAGGCTCTATCCTATATCTTTTATGTTTGTGATTTACCATAAGCTCCACTAAAAAAGTTAAATCCCCAAATATGTTTAAGGATTTATTTAAAAAGGTGAGTTATCGTGGATCAATTTTAAGTGTCAACAATTGATCGAACTTTTGTTGTCCGTAAATTGTTATGAAATTCTCTTTAAATGTATTATAACAGCATTCTGATCCAACTGAAAATTCAAATTTACCAGCTGTTAGTTGATCAAAAGAACCAATTTGATATACTGTAGCAAGTTCTGCGTTGTATTGATCAGCAACCAGACCATATTCATAATAATCAATATCAGGTCCAGAAGGCAGACCAATTAAAGGATTGATCATTTGATTAATTATATTGAAGAAGCAAGCAGGAGCTTCGGAAATACTACAAGTTTGAACAAAAATCAATTTTGCAATTTTGATCAATTCAATTGCAAGCTCTTTATCCTCCGCTTGATAATACATGATAAATAAATCGAAGAGTCCATTATGAACTATTTCAAATCTATAACACCCGTGGTTAATCGAATGTAAAAATAATGCAATCATTGCCAATTTACACCCAGGATTATTTTTTTGAGTATCTATATAGATACGGGTTGTTATTGTCGAAATATAGTTTCCAAGCGAACTTACAACTTTATACGATTCAATCGGGCCAGTCCTTTCATAAGAATTCATTAATCTCAATAAAGAGTTAGTATCCTTAATAGGGGTGTAAAGCCTATTAAGACCGATAATTTGTTGAAAAGACATTAGTGTTTGACTCTCTTCTTCAACACCAGGGAAAATGTTTGCTCTCAAGAAACTGTCAATTTCTTGAAATGTCGTATTAGAATTCATTTATTGCTCACTGTAAAGTAATAGTACTAAGACTAAACTAGCACTAAAATGGCATAATGTCAAAATATAGCCTGGAACTAGTAAGTAATGAATCTGTATCCTTAGTTGTATCAACAATTGCGTTCATTACTAACTAGCCCCTTTACCTAAGAAAGTGAATTTAGATTACAAATCAATTAAATTTGTAATTGATCTAAATTTGTGCTTTAATAGAGTCAGTCAAATTTATGTTAGGTAATATCTAAAATGAACACTTTTCCAAACCCTATTTGTATCAAAAATTTTAATGGATCCGATTTCTTATCTCTGTTTAGCCAATCACAAATGAGCACAACAATTCTTGTCCAAAAAAGCCTGGCTGGTTCTATAGACAATCCAAGTTCATTAAGAACAGTAATCAATACTTCGCGAAATGAATTTATTCTTAGCACTAATCAAGGTTCTCACGACATATGTCATGAATTTATCAATCCAATTGTTAAACATGGGATTGCAACAAATCCTTTATTAATCGCGAGACTATTAAGATCAATTGACTGTAATCCACTGCATTTGTGTAGCTTTAATGAATTAGGGGAATCATTTGCTGTAAGTATTCAAAGATTGTTAGACATGACGAACTTTGATATTGATACTTGTAAGTATAAAATTCCTAAAGGAGAATTTTTCATTTGTCACAAGTTAATGATTTTGCTCGGAATATTGCAAGACTTATCAGATTAAATATTCATTTCACCACTTCTCAAAGTGCATTTGTTAGCTTTATTCGCGAGACAGCTTTTAAATATTTGTTTTCAATTTAACATATGCGAAAGTTGTTAGTAAATATCGACGATAAAGACCTATTTTTCGATGATTTATGGTCCTTTTATGAGCTTTTAAGTGTTCTAAAAAGAATAAATAAGCGAGTGCCGAACACATCTATTTCTGCCTTAGTAAAATATAGTCGACTAGACTTTGACCTAAGTATGCTTTGTGATGGAAGGAATATAGAAGAATGCAAAGAGTTCTTAGCTCAAGAACTAGTTTCATATTTTAGTTCGCCTGAAGTGATGAGTATCTTAAGTAACAACACTTCTTTAGTTGCAAAGTATCTCAAGGAAACAGATGTCAGTTATAGTTTTACAAAAGACTTCCAAAATTATTTAACATCTCATAAATCAAATCCATTATTAGAAAAAATTGAGGAATATTACAGTTTAGTTTTCAATGTTTCATTTGATCAGTTGATCAAGAGATTGATGTATATTAGTGTGTTATTACATCAGGTACTAGTTTGCCAGAGAGATTGGAATTTAAATTCTGATGATATTTATGAAGTATCAACTTTCAAACTTATCACAGACCTTAAGTTTTACTACCTATTGTCTAAGACTGCACTTAAGACTCCAAAGTTTTTGGATTCTAAAGTTAAGTGTATTGACCCTAATGTGAACATCGAACAATTAATTGAAGAATACAACACAAAATTAAAAGCAAAACAATTAAAGAGTTTTGAAAGTAGTTTTCTTCCAACTGAATTTAAGCCATATGAAGATCCTGAGCTGTATGACTATCTTTCTAAGCTATATCTTGAATTCAGCTTTGAGATGTAAGAATTAGAAGAATGCTTTTATAAACGCACAACTTATGTGCGTTTATTATTTTATGTATATTTTTTGAATCTTAAAAAAACCCAAAAGTTTATAATTTATACGACAAAAAAATATACCCCTTTGAACTTATTTGAATTAATCGGAACTTCAAACGAAGAATAGCTTAAAGGGAATTGTTTACCTTTAAGGACTTTTCTGTTATTTGGTTGATTAATTAATTAAGTTCTAAAGAGCAATCTTAATCTTTTAAAATATCAGACTTGTATTTTATAGGATCTGTACCACTTATAATTAAATCACTAAGTTTACCATGAATTTTGCGATGGCATGTTTCGCATACTGTCATCAAGTTAATGCTATTATTTGTACCGCCTTTTGATTTATGTACTATGTGGTGGGCTGTTAGATTAGAATTACTGTTACATATCAAACATCTTTTTCCATCTCTAATTAAAGTATGCCTTCGTTGGGTTTGAAAAGCATTCCAATTTTGATCAACTCTTCGTTTGAAAAAATAGTTTTTCATTTGTTTGTACAAAAGTGTTGATAATTGTAAATTATTAAAATTTATAAATATTTGCAAATAAAACAATTTAATTTATTAGATTTTAGAAATTTTAAAACATTGTTGTAAAGCATTTATTTATTCATTGACATTTAACAACACTAATAATATAACTAGAATAGTCTATTTATGCCAAATAGGTAAGAAAATGTATAAATTTGTTAAGGCTAGGCCAAGGATTGTTAAATTTGGTTCAGTTAATAATGACTTGGGTGAGCCAGTTGAGTGCAATGCAGCGCTTACTATGATCCTACAACCTTGGTGTCCCTACCCAGCTTTATGGAGCAAGTCATATCACTCATGACGATCAAATTAAGATTGTAAGTGGGTCGATGGTTGGTCTTGTGATCTTTGAAAGAGTTATGCACTATATTCCGCTTAACAAGGATTCTGATTTATTGTTTATTAGAAAACATACTTGGCATTCCTTTGTTAATATTTAAGAAGAAGATGTTGTTTATTTCAACTTCTTACGCTATGATAGACCACAAATACCTAAGGACTATCATCCAATACCAACCAGTCATAATTTCAGTCTAGATTATGCAACCCAAGCACTTAGCTCTGGGACCATAATCCAATCTGAAACTGTGTATCCATATAAGAAATTATAATTTAATAATATCTTAAAACCATCGGAAAACGATTGGTTTATTTTTTTTGCAAAAATCAAATTAAATCTTATTTTTTAACAGTATTACAACAAAGATTTATAGTCTTAAGCTATCTTAAATAGGTTGCAATTTATTAAAAAATGTGTTATAATTGATTTAGTTTTATTAATGGTATTATTTATGAAAGCTATGGAATTTGGAGTCGAAGTTCGTCCAGGTGAATATCTGATTCGCCTTTTTGATGAGAATGGTAAAGTTATAAAGACCTTTGTTAACAACGATGTTGAGTTTGGAGTTATAAAAAATACAACTTCTATTGCCAACCAAGACCAGTTCCATGATTTATTACATGCTTTTGCTTTTGTAATCGCTCAAGGATTGTTTAAGAAGTATGAATTTAATCCATTTGATGCTCTTGTAGAAACATTTGTAATTGAGCTACATCGAAGAATCGATCCAACTCAAACAATTAAACAATTTATCCAAGGATCAGAATTTGATCAAAATTACATTGCTTTACAACTATATTCTGCTGTTATGGGACTGTTCATTGAAAAATTAGTAAACATTGAAGTGCTCACAGAAGATGTTCAAGACCTATTAGCAAACAATCAAAATGGTGTGTTAAAAGGTGTTTTCAAAAGATCTGATTACATTCTTGATGATACTTTAACGATTTCAGATTTTTATTCTTTCGTTGAAGATTACAGTAATCAAGTTTCAACAGAAGATTCATACGATTCTCTTTTTGAGGCACCTTGTAACTTATAGCTAACTCATAGCTCAACTGTACATATTTATCAAACAATGATCTAAGTTTTTTTGAATGTTTTCTTTTGTGCTATTAAGAGTTCTTAAA
>JAYUKV010000013.1:0-21616 GCA_043764135.1 bacterium
GGCAAAAAGAGTATGATGTAAGCGATGAAGAATTAAAGGAGATTATGGAGTATTTCGGATATGGATGGGTTTTTAAAAAGTGTTAAGTCTTCAGATAAACACATTAAATTAATGAATATTATAAACCATATTTATAATATCAATCTGTAAATAATTATACAGATTAATTTACAACTTTACTTTATTGAAAGTATTAAAAATTTAGAATTGATAAAAATATAATCTTGTGTCATATTCAAAATATGAAAGGTAAAGTTATAGGACTAAAGAAAAAGAAAAACGGTCCCAAATCACTCCACAAAACATCCAAACAAATTTCAGCAACAAAAGTTTTAACTAAATATTCAAGTATAAAAAATGAATTTTCATGCATGTTAACATTTGATGTTATTGATGAACTTCGTGATCTAAAAGTACGTAATAATCTCAGTTATCAAGATTTAATTTCAGAGATGATTGAGCTATATAAGAATAAATTATAAGTTTGTACTTAAAACTAGAAATTTAAGATTATAAAATAAAATTCAGCTCAAAAGCAATAAAGAACTTTTTTAAATAAACAATTTCAAATGCTTTTGAGCTGAAAACTCGTATTAAAGAGTTTTATTTTTGAATAATGACACTATCTAACGAACATGTTTTATTCACCAATTGCATTAATTAATATTTTATGATATAAACTAAAATAGTTTATAGCATAGGTAAAATCAATGACCGCAATCACACTTTCTATCCCAAAAACAAGATTTAAATTACCAAAATTTAAATTTCCGCTTACTCAAGAAGAAATGCTCGTAATTGGACTTTATGCATTTTTATCTAAAGCAATTAACGGCTTTACAAATGATGGTATTCGTACTTTATTGACTGTTGCATTGATTGTATTAATGTTTTGGGATATAAACATTATGGTAAGATATTCCAGAACAGACAAAATGACAACTGGTAAATATTCAAAAAGTGATAACAAGTTCTTCTCCCCGAACTTTATCAATGATTTGATGGTTGCTTTGCCTTGTGTTTTTCTTGGAGATTTAACAGCTTCGTTGTTATTAGCACAATATGGAACTTTTGGACTGTATGCAATCTCAGTCAAGCTTATAACCAAACTTTTACTTAGATATCTATACTTCCGTGTATTTATCTAGAGTATGATCTCTTTAGCTTCATAACATAATGTTATGAAGCTAATTTTTTTTAAATAAATCACCCTGTTTGCAATTGCAAAAAGGGTTAGTACGAATTAGAAATTTAATACATGTCGTGGTCTTCCATCATCATTGCAATAAAAAATATCCACTAACTTTTTTTAGCGGGTTTCTAAAAAAAACATACTGACTGTTATCTAAATTGTCTGAGAATTATGATCAATCTGTTAAAACAATTCTTAAGCCAGTGATTGTTAAACCTTTTTCATTCTCTCCTATGTAGAAATATGAACATTGAGGTTTATCATCAACCAAGTCAATCAATTTTAAAAGACCATGCCCTGCCCCTCCATGAGTGTTAAAACCTAGCAAGGCCTTATTACTTAGTGTTGGGTATTGATTCTCAATATTAGTATCTAAAAAATATTTGAATAATATTGAATCAGAATATTTCAGACCGTTATTACATACATAAATTTCAATGTATTGCTCTTCAATCATAATAGAATATTGTATAAACGGAGTCTCTTCTAATGATGTTGCATCTACAGTATTTTGAAGTGTTTCATGTGCAAAATCTATAACATCATACAAATCATCGTTAGTTATACTGGATGAATTTAACAATATTGCTTTTATCTCTTGCATCAAAGAAGAATGTAAATTCCCATATGAATCAATAACAGCATTGTTACCGAATTGAGAACAACTAATCCTTTGCGATCGCTTAATTGAGATTGGGTCTAACTCAATAGAATAATTCATTTTTTATACTCCACTAAGGTAAAAGTCTATATCTCATTAGATCATATAAATTGATTACAGTCAATTTATATAGTGAATAAATGATATTTGACATTGAACTATAACTGTGTTACATACTAGAAAGTTCAATCGAACTAAATCACTCATAACAGTAGAGAATTACAAATGAAAATTCCAGCATGGCTTTCAAATTTTAGATCAACAGCTACTTCACAAGAGCTAGAAAATCAAACTACACCTGTTAAATTTCATCATGAAGATTCATGTATCGACATGACTGATGATGGTAATACTTTTACTATCAAACAAAAAAAGAATGAAGCAATTAGGCCCAAAATTAGGCTATTTACTGAAGTTGATACTGAAAAACAGGTCCTCGAATTCTTTGATGTTGAGTCCGACGATATTTATTATATCGACCAGCCAGATCTAAGAAGGGACAACTTTTCCGAGATGGATAAAGTTATTCCAGTATTTAGCTCAGAACATGAAGCTAAAGCATGCTTAGAAAATTTATCTGACTATCGATCGTTGTTAGAGTTTAAAGGTATCGAGTTCCTACAATCTAGCAAATTAACTTTAACATATCCATTGAGTTTTCTTCAGCAAGTATATAACTTAAAAGCTGGACAGGATGATTATGTAAGTAGTTTTTTTGAACCAAAAACTGTTTCGTTTAAGGAAGTCACTGCTTTTATTAATTTTTTTGACTCAGATGACAAGCAAAGTATTTACCAAGCAACATTAAATAGTCGATCAGCTGTTGCAAGTGCTCTATCAGAATCACCTTCTAAAAAATCAAAACCAGAAGAAAATGAAGATCTTGAGTTTGCATTAGATTTGAGCACTCCTGCTTTTGAAGGTTATTTGGGTTACAATGAACTAGTTGGTAGCTCTAAGTCTATGGTAAACCGTTTTTTAAACGGTGCAAATCTTGCTCGTTATAGCAAAAAACCTCAAAAAGACAAACTCTCCATTCTTTTGTACGGACCTCCAGGAACTGGTAAAACTCAGTTCATGATTGAACTGTACAAATATGCAACACAACTCATCCAATCAACCCACCAATCCAAAAAAACTGTTAAGCTTTTCAAACTTGCAAAGACTGATTTTGGATCTGAATATCACAATAAAAGTGAGAACAACTTGCAAGCATACCTCGACAAAATCGAAAAATATCTAGATGCAAATGAAAACAATTTTGCACTTTTCTTTATTGATGAGGTCGATGAAATTGCTGCTCAAAGAGTTCAAGCCAGAAGCGCATCAGACAAGAGTGACAATAGTATTATCACTATTTTGTTGAAGTGCTTAAGCGATAAACGTAAGCTTCGACGCACAATTTTTGTTTGTGCAACAAACTTCTACGATAATCTTGATAATGCATTTAAGCGACCTGGTCGATTTGATCAGACTTACCACATGGGCTACCTCAATTGCTCTGATTCAATTGAAAAGTTATTCTATATTAACCTGGAATCAAAACAGTTTAACCTAGAAACCAAACCTTCTCAATTCAAACAAACAATTACAGCCCTATCTCAACTTATGGCTCAGACCCAAACTTCAACACCAGCTGAAATCGCTTCGATTATTGATCATATCAAGACACGAATTGATCAGCGAGTTGAGGAAATGGAGAGCTCTATCCTTGAGCAACTAAAAGCATTTGAAGAAGAACACGATCTTCAATTCGCACAAAGCCAATACTTAACTATTGTAAATGACTTGTGGCAAATCGAGGATATCATGGAAGCATTTTATGCTACTTATCCCAAGATTGCACAACAAGCCAAAGCACTAAAACAAACCCAGGTTGCTACTCAGCAAACAGATGATTCTGATTTTCAAGAAGCAGGATATTTCCTTACACCTCTTGATGACTCAGAATTCCCAATCTATGAGATTGAAGCTAATCCAGTAATGCAGATCAAACTAGCTATTGGAGGTGAATATGTCGCTTCCAAACAAGTACGCAACCAACTCCTCTCAGCGCTACCAGTATAACAAATTGTTATACTAACAAGTAACCATACACCCTTACTATTTTTAGTAAGGGTGTAATTTTAGATGTTTTATTATAACCATTTTAATCTTTATTTGCATAAAGTATTCATATATGTTAGCGTTAATTTCTACACTAGTAATACTCCTTGGTAATTAAGAGATGATTAAACTTACAATTCAAAGCTTACCAGACGGTAACACAATCGAATTAATAGTTAGTTATGAGAATGTAGGTGATGTAAATGCATATTTATGCGAAACATTTTTTAAATTCAAAATTCTAAAATACCAAGCATTAACAACCTACGATCAAGAAAGAATTTATCATGATCATAAAGACTTTTTAAAGACCAATGGCTTTCTTGTGTTTAAAGATAATACATTCTTTGTTTGTTCAAGTCTGTTTATCCTCTGTTATGGAGATCAATTAATCAATACTGCAACAATTGTGCCTATGGTTGATGGAGAAGTAAATATTGCTAATCTTGAAATACTACAAGATTGCTTGCAATATAACCCACAATCAGTACATCTACTTCGCCTACATTGTATTGACCAGAACAAGAATCCAAGTGATATATTTTATCAAGATAAGTCTCTTGCAGATCAAGTTTTTAAAGATTTAACAGCTCGAGACAACAACAATAATTTAATCACTAGCCATAGTCAATGGACCTATAAGAATACTTCAAAGTCTAGATCTATTGAATACTTTCTAGACCAAAATGTTGAATATTACCACAGTCTTAATTTTTACAACGAGCAATTAAGAAACACAACATGGAGAGCTAAGCAGTGGATAGATTTGTGTGACCACACAATCAGAACTTTTGTCGAATACATATTATCTTGTGATATGTACAAAATGAATTTACCTCTTACGATGGAACAATTAGATATCATCGAACAAGACAAAAAACTAGAATTCCCAATCCTAGATTATCAAAGCGTAGTTCATCTAATAATCCTACCAATGTTAGAAACAACTAACCAACTTATCCTTTATCCCACTAAGCACTATACAGTGCTTATATTTTTTTTCATAAATTTTTAGTAGGAAATTCACAAAATCTATAAGATAGAATCAGTATATATAAACAAATGTCTTACTTAAATATTCTTAAAAAAATACAATAAAAAGGTTATAATTTTGAGTATAATAAGTAATACAAAAGTGTTATTTTAATAAATTTAATTACCAATATATGATGTTTCGAACATACCTCGCCATTCGGCCACTCCTTTCAACCCTGAAAGGAGAATTTCTAAATTAACGGGTCATGTAAAGTTGTCTAAATGCGATTTATTAAGTATAATCTACACAATAAAATACAAAAATCAAAACAAATGGAAGACCACTACGAGCTTAAAGGACAAAATGAGTATATAGGCTTTATCGGTATTGTTGATTTTTTAACTCAGCAAGGTATTGATAATTCAGATATAAGAACAACACTTGATTCTACTATAGTTAATCAAAGTGATATTGTAAGTGATTTTATAAACAATACAGAAATTGATAATTACTTACAAGATAATGGATATATCACAGACCAAACAGTTCTAAACTTCGGCTTTACTAATATACTAGAATTCTATAACGAGAAAAAAAGACTAGAGTCACTAGGAGTCAATTGGTCCAACCCAGATGATAAACGTAAACTCTTAAGCTCCTACTTTGATTCATATAAAGCAATTAACACCCTTGCCAATCAACAACACACAGGCTCAAAAGTAACATCAACCTCTAAAGAATTAATTCAAAATGCTATCGATGCAACAGTTCAAGCTTTAAACCCTAATATTGACCCGATTGGAAAATTTGGAATGGGTGCCAAAACAATGCTAGGCTTATTAACAAAAAAAGGTGAATATATTCTATACAATTGTAATGTTAAAGGAGTTAACAAACAGTTACTTATATACCAATCCTCAGATAAACTACAAGATATAATCATATCTGATCAAACAGACTTTATTGCTTCAAAAATTCCTAATTTCAAACCAAAACAATCAAAAGGAAGTCAAGTCACAATCCACCTTGAATCTAATAATGATCAAGAGACAATTACTAATGCTGTTGAAGCCTTTCAATACAATCCAAATGTAAATATTTTATCAGTTGTCAATGACAAATATGCAAATCTTTACGAACAACCAAAAAATACAGAAGGTTTTGTATTTATAGAAGCAAGTGATGGTGATATTAATATTACTGATGAGGGTGACGGATTCGATCCAATAAAAGTGTTTTCTACTTCAACCAAGAACAGCAGTGAAAGAAATCTGATCGAGTTTAAACAAGACTCCAAAGCCTTTATTGACCCTAATTCAAAACGTGCCATTACAATGCTTCTTCAAGACACGGTCCTTACTTATGAAGACATTCCAAAAGAACAACTAGAGCTATACAATCCAGAAACACTGACAACAGGAATTGTAATGGATAACAAAAGCTATCTAGGAACTTCAGAAACCCGTTCCAACTGGCTTATAAATGAAAATTCTATTGCATCTCTTGAATTCTCAATTGCTAATTTGATAGATAGCTCAGACAACCAAGCTCCGATAATCAACACAATATATCTGTGGGTCTCCAATCAAGATAAAGCCAAAAAATCACAACTCCAACCAATTATTAACTTACTAAGAACAAAAGTTGAAAGTTTAATCTCAGATCCCTCAATTACAACCTTACCTAACACTCAAGAATTTGCTCAATTCCAGACCCGTACCGACAAGATCACATTTTTACACCCAGATCTTATCCAACAATACAACCCATCTACTATTGAAGGTTCGTATGTTTATGATACTACAGATGGGTATAATATATGGTCCGTTCCAATGTCCAATCGTATTAATGATGTAGAGAACAAACTTTCAAATTACAATATTGAGGATCTTCTTGAGATTAATGACGGTAAAAGGCTTGAGCAATTAGGCCTACTTAGAGTATTTAAAATAGATAACATCCAAGTTCCTCAGATCTGGATAGATGATGAATTGATTACCATTCTTAATGAAACAGAACAAGAAATATCAGCAAACCTAAATGATCAAGAATTAATTGAAAAATACAATCGGCTAATCTGGCTAATCAATTCACATCTCAATCCAATCAGAACAGGTTACAAAAACGACCAATTTCCAATTCAATACTTACCAACTTTCTACACAAAAGAAAAAGAAAAAATTCAAAAAGCTCAACTAGAAGCTAGTCTGAGAGCGAATAAACAAGTAGCTGAACTTCAAGACAAATACCAAATCCAATCTCAAAAATCACTACAATATATCACCCAGCATTTAAGTAAACCGTTAATAAATCAAGAATCACAAACTCCAATTTTAATATACCCTAGGATTGAAAAATACAGTTATGGAGATGTTAAATCTGCTAAATTTGAAAATAATGACTACTCTATTGAATTTAATATAGAAGACTTTGGTAGTAAACAAATCATAGTTAGAATTAGGCTTAAAAATCAAAAAAAATTGCTATATTTGGAAATTAATGAAACTCATTTGGAAACTATAATTCAACCGAAATATGATTTATCTGGTTATGAAGAAATTCCTAACCCAAATCCTGATATATCTGGTTTGTATTACTCTACCTTAGAAGATTTAATAAACTCAGGCAGGCCTCTCAACTTTGCGTGCTTAGATAGTTTAACTAAAAACCTTCACAACAACGCATCTTTCGAGCAATTGAGCAATCTGTTTACAGAATTACAAAAAATAGAACCTGATTCAAACAATCCCGCTGAAGATGTGGAAAACATCAATAAAGATAAACGCAAACCAAAAGAAAATGTATTTAGTCCTGCTGATCTAGAGATAATTAAAGATACAGCTCTAATCTCTAAAATAGTTGATTCTACAATAGTCATTGAAAACAAAGATTTTTTTATTAAATTTGTTAAGTCAGGTATTAAAATACGTGTAAACATAGAATTTGCATCTGGTGAAATTAAATATGCTGAGATAGAAAAAAATGAGAATAAATTTCAAGACTTCCTAAATCTTTTTAATGAAGTTGATATCACTAATAACTACATTGAATTCAATCTTGAAAGATTTAACCAGCTGAAACAATTAAATGATGATGACAATAATGCAGTCTATTCTTATCTATCTGAAGTCCTATTAAATTCCAATACGGTTTATACTAAAGATGTGTTTAATGAAAGTAATCTTGCCTCAAACTTAGGTCAATTTAATCCAGCGAGAATTGAAAATGGCCTAAGCACTGTAAGAATTTCTAATAGAGAATTCTACATTACAATTTCTCCTAGGCCTTCATCAACTGATAATGAGATCGAATATGAACTCTTCTTTAAGTTATACGATGCAGAAAATGAAATGAAATTTGTAATTAAACAATCTGATACTGATAAATTTGAAACAGTTCAATATTTATTTAATGAATTGTTATTACACCCTTCAGGATATTCTTCTCAAGAATTAACTAATATCATACAATCAAAAATTCCATATATTCATACCCCTACTTTTCTAACTGACGATTTTGTGTATTTTGCTAGTAGTAAAGATGAAATACTTGAATACATCACTGATTTATTCGATGCAAATATTCAAATATTTTCTCCTACCCCCCGAATTAGTGAGACAATATCCTATGAAATGATTGAAAACACTCCATACAGAGTAAATATACAAGATCTTGGAGGTGGCTATAGAATTATGAGTTCAGCTTTTTCTTTGATAATAGAAAATAACGGACAAGTCTATTTATCTAATGGATTTAAAACAGTGAATTTTGAAAAACCTGGTTTGTATAAAACTCTACAAAATAATTATCAATTAGACACAGATTCAATATTAAATTTTACAATGAATCAAGAAATATTTGAAATATTTGCTAGTCCCGATAATAATATTACAGATGAATATATTGAAATTTTAGAGTCTATGTCTTTTGACAATATGTTAACTCTTGATGAATCGAAAAATTCTTTTAGATATATTACATATGAATATAACATGGGTGTAGATACATTTAGAATTGATTTTAACGATAAAAGTTTTACATTTTATATTACAGAAAATATAGAAGTAACCTGCTATAACGAACCAAATAATTTCACATTTACAATAGATAAATCCGAAATAAACCCTGATTCTCTTAAAGCTTTTCTTGATACACGTGAATTTAAATCAATTATCATTTCAGATGAAGACTTCCAAGGGATAAATAATGTAAAATTAGATCATAACATTCAAGACATTTTTAAAAGGATTTTACTAACCAATATCGAATTAAGCAACAACCCAGACCAATTCAAAACAAATCTTGATTCCGACCAAAATCAAGATTTACAAGAAACTGACAATCAATTTAACCCAGAAAAAGTTAGAATTTTTAACCCTCAGCAACTAGAACTAACTAAAAACATAGCAAAAATCCGAAGCTCTAATATACTTACCGAAGTTATATGCAAAGATTTTGATATATATATCCATAAAAAGAATGAACATTATTCACTTTCTATTAGAATTGCAAATCAAACTTACAGTTTAATAGTCACTCCTGAATCTATTAAAAATTATGAGTTATTAAATAGATTTTGCGATCCCCAAAACACTGATAAATGCATTGAAGTCACTCAAGAAATGATTGAATTGATAATTAGCGAAGATGCAAATAATATAGTTACCGCATTAAGATTCATGAATATATCTGAAAGTCTATACACCCTATCAGATTTAACTGAACCAGAAATGATTGAATATAGTCCCATTGATATAGAGATTAACTCGGACAATATTGAGCTAGACCACCCAAATTACAAAATAAATATTAGACTTACAGCTAATAATGAATACAGTATAACATACACTCTCTATAATGGTGTCAATTATGAATGCAAAATCTCACCTGATAATATCGAATACTTCCCAATCATTAATTATCTTTATAATGATTTAAGAACCACATCAGATGATAAACAACTAATCAAATCACTACACTCACCCTTCTATGTAACAGAGCAATTACAGGAAAGCAGAAATGAAATTGATTTCCTTCAAGTAACTAAGACTCTTTTTGAATTAAATATTCAACTCAATTCCAAGCCTCCTGAATTCTCAGAATCTATAACAATTGAGCAAATTCAACAACATCCATACTCTGTAACAATGTTTCAAAAAAAAAATAATGAAATAAAAATTTTCTCTGACAGTTTTAAAGTTTCGATTAATGATTCTGGAGAAGTTTTGGTTGATAATAATAATGGAAATTTTTTCTTCAGTGATCAGAATATATACCAACAACTAATGAATAACTTCGATTTAAATAATGCTCAACAACCTGTTATCGCCACTGATATTAATGATGAGCTATATCAATTCTTTAATTCAATAGATCAAGATGATCCAAATACGGATATTTTGGCAGATATAAGTTATGCACCAGATTACGACTCTTCCTCACGCTCAGTTGAGGATTCAGATAACTTCCAGTATATTTACTATGATAATTATAGAGATAAAACTTTTAGATTTACTTTACCAAATCATTACTGGAATATAGATATCAATGATGATAGTGATAAATTTGAAATTGGTTTATCTAGCTACAATTCAGGAAATCTTAACGTGGGCTTTTTTACTATCACTTCAGACGAACTTGATCCTCAATTACTTAAACAATTCTTAATTAACAAAGATTTCAATTCCTTAATCATACCATCAGATGAATTTGAAGAATTAACCACTCAAAGAACCAAAGCCCAACAAAAACAAACTTTTTTAAGAATATTAAAAACTAACATTGAACTATCCCAAAATCCTTCACGCTTTTCATCCAAAGAAAAAGAAAAAATTGACTCTCCTACAACCCCAAACCTCCAAACAATAGAACACGATCCAAAAGCACTTGAAGAAAGTATATCCAACCTTGCTTACATGGAAACACTATATAATCAATTAACACAAAGCCCTCAAAGGTCCGACGACTTACTCTTATCAGTTCTAAAAAGTGAATCAGTTGAAGGCTTCCAAAAGATAAAGGATCAACTTGATAAAGCATTTGAAATGATCGGATCAATATTTGATGGAAACACATCACAAGGCTTAGATACATATGTAAGTGAACAAACTAGAATATTTAATAACATTAAAACATATAGTTTAGCCCACTTTGCTAATGGTAAAACATTAGAAAAAAACTCAATAATTGTTAAGAATATAAAACAAGCAATAGCTAAAATAGACATGGTGTTAGATGATGATAACTTAAACAATAACGACAAAGGTAAGCAAATCATGATGATATTACTAAATCCAGAACGAATAACAAAAAACAATATATCACAAGCAACTGATTTATATTTGCCTATAACAAATAACAAACTATACACTGCTCAAATCCAAGCATACCTAACAGGACCTCAATTAGGTGAAGATGATTCCATGCTAGTAGTCCTAGATAACCTTAAAAAGATTAATAAGACTAATCCAGATTTAGCAAAACAACTTAGTGATATTCTCTTCAGAAGAGATCAACAAGATGATAATTCTGATAAACAATATTCTATATTCGAACAATCCATCTTGGGAATGAAGATAGATGCAGCAAATCAATACATTCTTAGATTCTTATCAATTCCAGACGCGGTCCTTCTAGAAAGAAATATTCTAAAAGACCAACAACTCCCAACCAATACCTCAGTAGAATTAAAGAAAGACACATCAATAGGTGAAGTTGCATTCGCAGGGATTACAACAAACAACGCTTCTGATCTTCAACCTGACACACTTAAATTCCAAGGAATTAACCAAAAACGCCAAGATAGAATTTCAGCAATAAATGTCGAACACTCTAGACTTGCAACCTCTCAATCGACCTCTGATAACTATTACACAGTAATGAGAGAACTGTTCCAGAATTCAAAAGACGCAAGCTATAAGAAAGAAGGTAAAACTACCATCTCTCTAAATCAAGAATTAGTAACCAATCAAACCAAATCTGATCTCGATTTAGACCCGCAATCAGAATATTTGCACACTCAATTCCATGACAATGCAACAGGAGTACCTTCATTTTTACTAAACTATTTTAACCCTTTCAAATCAACCAAAGACAAAGGCGATCTCCAATCAGCTGGAGCTTTTGGTTGCGGAGCAATAACAATCAATTCTATTGCAGATAAATACGAAATAGTTACAAGAGAAGAAGGTCAAGAACTAGGTACAAGAGTTGTAGTTGAGGTCATCAAGGAAGGAGACCAAGTAGTCGGAACCAAAGTCCTAAAACTGGAATCAGTAGAAAATGCTGAAGTAGGATTCAAAATCGATATGTATTCCAAAGTCCAAGGCTCTATGATCCCAGAGCTTAAAGCCTTAATAACCTCTTCATCGCTTATAGACGTCTCTGATCTGGAAAGAGCATCAAATCCTAACCTAGAACTAAAAATAAATAGTGAGACCCAAGAACCAAACCCTAATCTAAAAAAAGTCTATCAATCTGATACTGTTGAATTGATACAAGGGGCAAAATCCGGCTTCTGGGTCAAAAACATTTACATCTCAGAACTAAACCACACACAAAATCAATTCGAACAACCCCTACCATCATTTGTATCAAAAATTTTAAAGTCCGAGGATTTGTCTGTAAATTTTAAGGATAAATTAGAACTAGTAAGAACCAGAAACGGATTCTCACAAACAGGAGAAAGAGAAGCAATGATAAAGCTATATTCTTCAGTTCTACAATATTCATCATCCAAATTATTTAATGGTGATAATATAACCATTCCAGGTCTTGATGAAAACTTAGCCAAAGCATACACAAAATACTTTAACCCAGAATTAGAAACACTTGCTATTAATTTACAGCAAGGAAAGGAAGTTGATTTAGCTTATCTCAATACTCTCTCTCAATCCCAATGGGTATCGGTTATGTTGTACACCCCATTTGAAAACGAAGGAACAACAAGTTCACTTATGCAATACTTCGAAACTTTAGATATTTTACGCCAACAAACCCTAAATGAACAAATGAACGATCCATCTCATCGAGGCGAAAAGATAAATGAAGCCTTAAAAACACTTTCACCTGAACAAAGAAAAAGATATGATAAACTACAATCATCTCCTTTACAAGCAATGTATTCAGCAATAAACACTTCTAACTTTTTTGATTTAAATCTCTCAAGCAAGGAAAGAGCTGAAAGTGAAACCATACTTACAGATGAAATGATCGAAGCAAAATACAACTCCCCAAGTCAAATCAGAAATCGCCAATCATTCGAAGAGATGTTTGAAATACTTACAGAGAATTTACCAACCCCTGGTAATCCTCCAGTTAAATTTAAACTCCAATGGGTAGAAAGAAATGGAGGAACTGACTACTCAGGCTCACTTATTAATGGAGTAATCTTATGTAAATATAATATAAATAAGATTGATAATTTTTTATCAAAACCGTTAAAAGATAATTACAATGATTCTATTTACAATGTTATTGTACATGAAATCGCCCATAGCCTTGAAGAACTAGCTGGACGGTTTGTTACACATTACAATAATCCCGCTGTTACACATGATCTTGTTTTTAAAGAAATGATGAGGCTAAACTTTGCTAGATTATTGGCAAAGTTTAATCAACGAATTGTTGTTTATCTTAGACCATTGCTACTAGACCCAACACTGACCTGTACAAAATTTTAAAAAAATATTTTAATAATTTTATGGAATCTAAAAATTCAATTATTGAAGATAAATATACAATCAAGGAAGCTAAGTTGCTAGCATATACTTTTAAGGTAAAATTAAATCATAGAAAAAAAATTTATAGAGAGTTTATAATTTCAGGGTCTAGCGATCTCGTAAGTTTAGCTTCAGTTATTGTTGAGAATTTTAATTTTGATTTTGACCATGCTTATGGATTCTATAGCAATCTAAAAAATAACTATCGATCAGAAGAAAAGTACGAACTATTTGCAGATAATCCTATAGAATTTGATACAGATGACGATACTAGAGGTGTTAGTGATGTACTAATAGCAAATGTATTCGAACCAAAAAAGAAAATGTTGTTTCTCTTTGATTATGGAGACAATTGGGAGTTTGAAATAGAATGTAAAAAAGTTGAAGACAAAATAGTAAAAGAAAGTTTTATACTTATCAAATCTAACGGGATTGCGCCTGAACAATACCCTGATTATGATCAAGAAGAAGAGTAAGCTTTAAACTTATATATTACTGGAAAATAACCACTTGATTTAATTCAGTTGGTTATTTTCTATTTCTTAAAATCTTTATTATTAATTAAGCTTATTATTTATTTTCTTTATGTTGCTTTTCAAACTCTTCAAATGAAGGTTTTTCTCCCTTCTTATAATTTAAAATATAATAAAATGAGATTATTATAACAATCGCATTTAACATAACCCTACTAATATCATAATGAATTGTATGTTTGTAAAAAGTAGAGGCTAGATAATAACCAAAAATTGGGAGTACAATTGTAATTGCAAAATATTTTTTAAACATAGATTATAAGTTTTGGAATTTTCTTCTAATATCATCAATTGTATTTGCATTGTCTACAAGTTGCATAGCTATAGCAAGACAACCTAACCATTGCTTTAGACATACTTTACTTACATGCCACCACACATAGTAATTTAATCTAAAAGTTATCCAACCCACTACAGAACCAAATCCAGCTAACCAAGCTGGTAATGCTGCTTTTGCTGTTGGTCCGTTGATAATCTCATTTATTATACCACCAGTTGTTGTCTCAATTGATTTAGTATTTACTTCTTCAATGTGAGATTGAACATTGTTTTTGATATATTCAGGGGCTTTTTCAAATTCAGCTTTTATTGTCTTTTCAATATCTCCTGCGATTCCTAATTTAGCAAACTCTGTTTTGCTTAATTCTTCTATAATTGCTTTTTGTTCATCTTCAGATTTATTATTAAGCTTAGATGTAATTTGCTCAGATTCAATTAACATTTGTGTAGTGTTAAGTAATTCAATATTATTGGTATGACCTGATTTCTCCATAATCAATTTCAAAGTCTCAAGCGTATCTGTATTTCCAACTATAGATAATGCCAAAATCTTAGACTGGGACCAATTCCAATATCTTTGTCTTTTAAGTTCGAATCCATTCATCTTATTAACTTCATTGTCTAATTCTTCTTGGTCCTTAACTGATAGTTCTTCAATTTTGCTCCATTGTTCTTTAAGTCATCAAGTTTGACTATCATTTCTTTATATTTATTTGCGTACGCATTTTTTAAAGTATCAGTATTGAATTGACCTGAAATCGAAACCATTTCATCTTGACCACCAAAGTTGGATAAGCCACTAACGCTTGATATCCCAAATGTCTTAGAATCAAATCTTAACCCCTGCCAATTTTTATCAGGATTGAGTTCATTATCGATTATGTTGTCTAAGTAAACATTGTCTTTAAACGCAATATTAAGAACTGACTGTGGATTATTAAATAATTCTTGATTCACTTGTTCTTGCCGTCTTGCATTAGCTTTAAAACTCCCAGTTATAGTTGATATTGCAATAAGCAATATGCTTGTTATTAGTAAAGTTGATTTTACAACTTTACCTATTGTCATTTTACGATCTGTAATTGTCATATGTTGAAAATTATCTTTTGGATCATGCGCTATTCAACTTTTAGAAGAGCGCCTTGCAACAAAAGCTACTGCAAATGTTATCAGCAAAATCAGTGATTTAAGTGATGACATTTACAGCCTAAGACAGTTGTTCTATAAACAACAGGATGAATTAATCACTCTTAAAACAGATGTTTCAACTCTTAAAACAGATGTAGCAGAGCTTAGGACTGATGTAGCCAATTTAGGTACGAATATGAAGCGAGTTCTAGAAATTCTAGAAGCTCGAAACTGATACATTGCCATCTCTAATTAATGTAAAATTACTCTAATTAATGTAAAATTAGAGATGGCAATATTTTTTTTCATTTTTTAAAAACAATATTTTACAAAAAATATTCAACCAAAAAAAATGGGTTGAATTAGCTTTCTGAACTTAAGTATGGAAGAACTTAATTTTTGTGTTTTTATTACACTTCTTGTTATTGCTATCCTTCAAGATACTTTACTACTTGTTGTGTAAAGTAGGATACAGGATCCCATTTGAGAAGTAAGTTGGGGGATTTTTGAAGTGCTAATAGTTCTGAAAGAATAGTATACACTTTGATTTTAAAACGTGATAGCTTGTAAAAACAAACTACTACATATTGCACATTCTTAACTTCAATAACCGCTACATTAGCAATTACAGTACTATTAATCCCAACCTTATTACACACTCTATTAGTATGAGTAAACTGATAAATAGTGTCTTTAAGAGGGTTAATAAATCTGTAGTCTTGATATTGAAGAATTTCTAACATACACCTTGCGAGTTCATAGGGTGTAGATTGATTCTTATACAAGGCAGGACTTGGTACATAGCTAGATGGCTCTGTATAGCAATTAATTGCACTTGATGTGTATCCAATACTCTTAAGTATATAAGTTACATTATCTACACCTCCCAAGTGCTCAATTAATACATTGGTTGCGGTATTAGAAGAGTGACGTAACATCAGTTCTAAATTAGAACCAATATTAGAGCCTGCCCTATCCCAGATATGATTATTTACGTTATCAATTGTAACGGAAGCGTTCATATCTACTCTTCCGTTTATAACCTCCTCTAGCAATGCTCTAGCAACCAATAATTTATTCATTGATGCAAGATGATCTAGCTCTAAGTGTTCGAGATAACCGGTATAAGATTGATCCTGAACATTTAGAATAATAAACTGATCGGATTTTAACTTAGAGTATTGATACGGTCTTCGAAATAAATCTGTTGGAAGAATTGAAAATATTTTTACACAACTTTTTGCAAAAGTGTCTAAAATTCTAACTGCATGTTTTCGCATGAGTGTTATCCTCTAGGGGGTTAATTTGAACATAGCTTATAGACAAGTATTTTGTCAACTACTAACATTCTGCATTACTCTGTAAACCAACTTCTAAATTTGAGTTGATGATAAAATTAAAACTTGCAATTTTGAATAAATCTTGATATAAGTTTAACAGTCTATAAAACATAGAGGTAACTTAATAATGTCGTCGCTAACACTTAAAGCTACGAAATTCAAAATCCCAAAAATCAAATTTCCTCTGACTTTTGAAGAAATGGTAGTCATTTGCATGGCTCATTTTATGAGTTTTGTTATGATTCTGTTTCGAGATCAACTGATTTATTGGTTTTTTTTGTAGTTATGATGATCTTTGGGTGTTGGTCCTATTCTATTCTCTACCCTTATACGCTTAAAGAAAAATTGTCAACTGGTCAAAAAGAGAATAATAAATTCCTTTCTGACAATTTTCTAACAGACTTAATTAGTTGTTCTGTGGGAATTTGTCTAGGGTATTTGTACACTACTTTATTGCAAGTTGATGATGTAGGACATTTCATATCACAGATTTTTTCTACATTTTTGGTTAGAGGTGCTGCTAGATACCTTTGCCAAAAAGGATACCTTTAAAATTAAAATCTCATACAACCTAGTTCATTAAACCTTAACTAGGTTGTATTTATTTCAACTTTTTTTGCCAAAATTTAATTTATCAAATATATACTTAAATAGTATATAGGAGTTCATATGGCACATATTTTAGGACGAGTTGTTGGGTTTAGTTTGATCTTTGGATCTGCTATCGGAGGAGCTTGTGGATATTATGGTATCAATGGTTCGATAAAAGATGGGCAATTGATTATCTCAACCAATGCTACTCGAAATCAAGAGACTGGGGTTGAAACATCATCTTCACCTGGTCCTGCAACCTCACCTTCAGATACTCCTGATCCAGCTCCAACAATAGTTATTTCGATCCCACCTGAAAAAACACTTGAAAAACCTGTACAAAATGCACAACCTCCAGTGAAGACTCCAGCTGTTGAAAAAATTAAATTCATCCAGCCTACATTTTTGGGTAATCCAGACGTAGTTCAACCAATTGATAAATACGAGATTAGAATCCCATCTAATTGGGTCGAAAGACGTAATGATACAGCCAAGGATAATAATTTTAAATTTGGAACTAGTGAGTATGCTTCTCAAAAAATGAGTAAGGATTATCAAGGTGAGTTATATCTCTTTGAGGATGGTTCTTGGATCATGCTTGAAAAAGTTGATAATGGAGTGCGTGTTAGCTCATCTCCATCTTCGCAAGAACATGAACTTCGAATTTATACTGCTACAAGTAGAAATACTGAGCGTAATCAAGAAGAAGTAACTGTTTATACTCAAAATCAAGGCTCTAAAACTTTTACTGTAAAAGATAATGTTTATCTTTTTAGTGATCTTTTGAGATAGCAATTAAGACCAGGTAAATTTACCTGGTCTTATTTTTTATTCAGAATATAAAAATAAGCTCTCAATTATGCATGAGGTCTAATTATGAAATACAAAGTCTAGAATGTGGAACATCTTAAAACACGAATGATTGTAAACAAAGATATAGTCGACCGTGCTTGAAATCTCATATCGAACATTCAGAATTTGTTCAATATACATTAATGGATCATCGGTATATTGATAGTGAGCTGACTTTATTATCGTTGCTGCAACAAGGTATGCTGATTGATCAGATGAGCACCAACCAACTTCTTTGTAGGTAATAAAATTTATTGACCTAGCATAGTAAAGTGTGTTTTCTTTAAATTCACCACTACTAACCTCCCAAGATTTTTGATTCACAATAACATAGTCTTGCATTAAGAGACGCTTCCCAACAAATGATAATTACTCTATACATCATACCATTTGTTTATGTCAATAGACCTCTTGCATAATTAGCAAACGCTATGATAATTCTATTCAAAATTCTAACAATTCACTTGTTGTAATTGAGAATTTTGTAGAATTATCATGCTTATTGCTAATTATGCAAGAGGTCTAATTTGTTATTTTGCTGAAGTACTATTTAGAAAAAATTTAACAGTGTTATGATTAAACGGCATTAATTTCTTGACAACCCCCCCCATGTGTTAATCTGACAATACGAACACCAAAGTTCGTTTCAACTCTCATTTTATTCATGGATACCCAAAATGTTAAAATCTTTTCGTCCGTTTACTCTAGCGGCACTTGCATTAACAACTTTTGTCGCTACATTTATGATTACTCTAACGGGTAACAAGAATATCGCAGAAAGCGTCGATCAAACTAATCAAGCTCCAATTACCATTACTGTCGGTGGAGAACCAGCACAAGCTTGGTTTTGGTCCACTGTACGAGCCTTTGGTATTGAAAAAACACTTGACCAATGTATCAATGGAGGATGCCAATCACTACTAAAGCACTATGGCAAAAGTTCAATGAAAAGCCGTGTGTATCGCAATGAGGTAATGTACGTCCAAAATGATCGTATTTCACCTGCTCGTCAAGATTATCACAATCGCATTGCATGTGTTGATCATAACACCTGGCTCTCAATTGTTTCAAAATGGTAATTTATACTATAGTAGATTATAGTATATAATACCCCAACCAAAATACCCCTGCCACTGCTTAACAGTGGTAGGGTTTACAACCATATATATGAAATTATTTAAAACAAATAAAGAAGTATTTGAAAAATCTTTCTTTTACCAGCTCCCCCCAATTGTACTATTAATTTTTTAAGAATTAGTAAAAAACTGAATATATGAAACTTACGATTCCAAATGCTATGGAATTGCTCAAATCTGGACAGATTGTAGCTTTACCAACTGAAACTGTGTATGGATTGGCTGGAAGGGCTGATATGATGCAAGCTATTGATAAAATCTATCTTGCGAAGAATAGGCCTAGAGATAATCCTTTGATTGTGCATTTTGCAAGTGTTAAAGATATATTAAAAGAGGTTGAAGATATACCTCCTTATTTTCACTGTTTAGTTGAGAATCTTTCTCCAGGTCCAGTAACCTATATTCTTAAATTAAAAAGCAATAGTAAGTTAAAATACGCAACAATGGGCAGAGACAGTATCGCTTGTAGAATTCCTGATAATAAAATATTTTTGGGGTTGGTACAATTAGTCAGATCCCCCTTAGCAGCACCTTCTGCTAATACATCTGGTCGACCTTCACCTACTAATTCAGAAATGGTAATAGAAGATTTAGGGTCCAAGATAAGCGGTGTGGTTGATGGTGGAGATAGTAGAATTGGTATTGAGTCAACAATTCTTGATTGTAGAGATCATTACTTGATAAAGATTCTACGAGCTGGAAATATAGGATCTCCTGAGATTAACTCAATTCTGCCTTATATAAATATAATCACCCCAGATTCTAGCACGGAAACGGTCCCTGGTAATAAATATAAGCACTATAGCCCATCAACAAAAATAGAATTGATAAATATTATAGACTTTAACACAGGCTTAAAGAATGTCCCTCAAAATTCATATATTATTTGTTGTAATGAGGATGAAGAATATTATTTACCTACGACTTCGTATAATTGGTTGTCTATTGGTAGCAGGTTCAACTCAGTTCAAATAGCTAAAAACATCTACTCAACTCTACACATGATTGATAAATTAGGTTTGGATAAGATCTATTGGTTGAATTTTGAAATAGTAGATAACAACTCTCTTGCATCTGGAGTAAAGAATAGAATAAATCGTATATTATCAAGTTTTTGAGTATATAATCTCCAAGAAATGATCATAAAAAATAAAGGCCTGTAAAATAACAGACCTCTATCAACACTAAACTAATTATTTAACTCTCCACAGATCTTCATAATAAGCATCTGTCAAAAGATTGAAATCACAATCAGTTTTAATAACCCTTGCTTCTTCTTCCCTTTTACTAAGTTCAGCCGCTTTATCGCTAATACTTTTATTAGCTTGAGAGACTAGATTTTTTTGACTATCTGTTAACGTACTTTCTTTAACAACCTTGCCAAAGTAGAGCGAGCGAAGCAACTCGTATTTTTTGATCATGAGTGGATTATTAGCATCAGCCACTTGGACTTGAAATGCTAAGTATTTAGATAGATAATCTTTTTGTACAAGATTTAGAGGTTCTTTTTCCCCTTCATTGCTAGAAATATCAAAACAAGTTTTAGCTTTGCCAATCCTTGCATCCATACTAAGGTAAGATTCGATAAACCACGCATAGTCTTGGGCATAGACAACAAATTCGTTAATGTAATCTGTATTATTTTCTGTTTTAGCTTGAGCTAAAACTTTGGATAAATCAGATTTAATTTTCAACAATTGAGTATTAAAAACGCTAGTTTGAGGGTATTTTTTAGAAATTTTAGAAATCATATCAATATTCTCTTCTAAAGTTTTGATCGCTTTTAGAGTTTCTTGATCGTTTGCTAGCTTTTTCTGTTTTTCTGCATTGTTCAAATTAGCATCATAGCCTTCTTTTGTAACTTGAACCACCTTTTCTTTTTCCTGAACGGGTTTGTTGTGTGAGCAACCAGTGGTTATCGACAAGGCAAATAGCAAAACAACTAAACTGACAATTTTCATTTTTACATTCCGATTTTGTTAAGATTACCTTAAAATACTTATTATATAACTCACCTTTCGCAACCAAACTCCAACCTCATTTTAGCCAGTTCTTCAAAAGATCTTTTTAAGGCTTCTAAATATAGTTTTGATTTTAATTGA
>JAYUKV010000014.1:0-5743 GCA_043764135.1 bacterium
CTACAAGAGTGAGTTGTTGATATCATTATCAAATGATAAAAAAATATACACATCTTTACAAATGTGTATATGTGCTAGTTGAGGAACGACCAATTATTGTTTATTTAGAATTATCGATCTAAATTGTGAGTAAAACTGTTCTATCATAGGTAGAATGCTTACAATTCAATTTAAATTTTTTGGACTATTTAAAACATTTGACTTGTTTAAAAACAAAAATCTCACTTTAATTCTAATATGCAAAAACTGTTAATTGTTGGAGGAGGTTATACTTCAATCGATCTGGCTTATAGACTAAAACATAAATTCTTAATAACAATAATTGAACCGAACAAAGACTTTCTTCACTATATTGGCTCATTACGTGGTTTTGTAAATGCAGAATTTGAAAAGAAGCTACACTTTAGCTACAAAAACTATAATGTAATTCATAGTTTTGTTAAAAGTGTTGATTTTGTTAATCATACTGCCCTGCTAAATTATGGTGAACTTTTTAAATATGATCTTATCGTCATAGCTACAGGTGTTAAACATGGTGTATTTAGTAACCATAAATTAAGTTCAAGAATAGCAAACTCAAACAAAATATTAATTGAAGGAGGAGGACCAATCGGTATAGAATTGGCTGGTGAAATTCATTATTCAAATCCAAACAAAGAGATTACTCTATTGCATAATAAAGAACTCTTGCTTGATCAAAGGTATAATAATAAGCTTAGAATCAAATTAACAGAATTGGTTGCTTCGAAAATTAATTTGCTTCTTTACCCTCACTTGGTTGATAAGTCAGAATATGACTTGGTAATTAAATCCTATGGACTAGTACCCAATACTACTTTTATAGATAAACAATATATTGATTTACAAGGTTATATCAGAGTTAATAACAACCTTTCAATAATCAATACAGTTGATGCATATTCAATTGGAGATTGTAATGATATAGAATTAGTAAAAACATTGATAAATGGTTACAGACAATCTAGTTTTTTGGCTAATTACTTAATTAATAAACGGGGTGTGTACAGACCAGTTAAAGAGCAAATATTAGCAATACCATTCGGTCCTAACGAAGGTTTTTCCTCTGTATATTTTGGTATCGTTGCAGGAAGCACTTTTACTAGGTTAGTTAAGGGTATTGATTTAAAACTAAACCTGATAAGTAAATATTTTGACTAAAGATGTAAAATGATGTATGTTTCGATCAGACCCACCTCTAGAATGACTCAGTCAGGTAGCAAATCATGAAATTTTTTCAAAATAAACTGGTCAATCTTGTTGTGCTTGGAAGTTTAGGCGTTGCAACAATCATTTTTCTAATAACTGCTAATACCAACACAGAGTTTACAGAGGTAAAGACCTTACCTGCCCCAGCAAGTGAAACCTCGCTAAAAGTTGAAAAAGAAAAATCAGTTGTTGCAACTGATAAAGTTGCGAATGAAGATATTTCAAGTCTTAAAGTTATCCTAAGACCTTCAACTGCTAAAGTAGAAAGCCCCAATCTCAGAATTGGTTCAGGAGATAAGGTCGTATATATTTATTATATCGATCCATCGATAGAAAACTCCAACTCAGATGCTGTCGAATATGAAATTGCGGAAGTGAGATTTTCTCAAATCCAATCTAATATTGATGCGATCAAACAAGCGATGAAACTTGTTCTAGAAGCCAAATCCAACTTAATCCAAAAAGATCTTCTTACCATCGGTAAGACCAATATTGATCAAAAAGGACAAGTAACCGGTATTATGGATTTTAGTTTGGAGTAAACTATTTTTCATTAAACATTAATAATAATAGTTTAGATATAATTCCACCCATCATAATTTTGATGGGTGGATTTTTTTTATTGATTTTTTTGTTCTTTAAAATATGTAAATATATCAACTGCCAATATACAGGTTAGAATAAATATATGCACCATAGCACCAAATCTTATTATATCACCAGATTGCGCTTGATAAATTCCGTAGTATGCCCAAATTCCAACTATATACGGCACTACGGATCTAAAGCGTTTACTTAATCCTACATAAATAATCGTTAATACGGGCAAGAGTAAAACAGCTACAACTTGTGGATCCCAGTTTAATATTTTATTTAAACCCAAATCATATTGAAATACTATTGTTAGATTAATAACTGAAGCAATGAAAGTCCAACATGTATATATTAGATAAACGTGCTTTACCCATCCTTCTAGCTTATACATTATAGCGATATTAATAATTAATAATAGCACGAGCAAAACACCAGGGAAAAACATTATTTTATAATGCCAAACAAACAACCAAGAGATGTTTGTAAGCGAACCAACAATGTATAGTTTAAGAGCAGAGTCAGAAATTCTATATCTATCAAATGCAATAGCTAGTGATATAATTATCAAACCTACATAAATCACTGACCATATTGCAAATGTTGATCCTGATGGGGTTAAGACTGTTGTGAGATTGTCTGAAAGTTGTTTAGTAGATATCCCGTTTAATGGTAGTATAACTGCAAGTGCGTTTGCTGCAATTGTAGCAATTGTTGCAAACAAGAAATAGAGACGTTTCATATAAAAGTTAAATATATTTTTAAAAGTTTAAATGTATTGGTGAGTTAGTTGTGAAAAGTATTAAAGTATTTATCATTTATGACAATAAACTTGCTTTTAAAAATTACAGTTATGCTTTTTTTGATTAATAGCTGATCGAGTTATTTTTTTGTATAAAAAAAAACCACTCTAAACTAATTAGAGTGGCTTGAATTCAAAAGATTGAGAGATTAGTTAAATTCTCAGTAAATTATTTGTTAAATAATTACTTGGTTTTTAACCTTCGATATAGATCGGACTTATCCGCTGCACCATATCGTTCCAAAAACTAAGCTGCATTCTCATAATTCCGATTGTAAATCAATTCCGCAACAGCTTTGTCAGACAGATTGAAATATGCTTCGTTTTTCCATGCACCAAGTTGTCTTACCTGAGCTACAATCGGATAAAGACCATCAGACTTGGTGATACTCAAATCATCTCTATCTGTATTATAATTAAAGAAAATACCAGCAGGTTCATTGAATTTACAACCATCGCCTTGATTGGGATCAACAAACACTTGGGTAAAACATGGCTGAACAGTAGCATGTGCTATTAGTCCAGTTGGTTTGATTCCAAATTTGAGTGATAAATATGCGATTAACTTGGAAGTTGCAGCTAATTGGGCTTCGTTTGGAAGCTCACCTTTTTGAGGGGCATAGTTAATTTCAATGTGGACGCCTTGGTGATCGAGTGGAAGCTGAGCTTTGATGGCTTGGATTTTGACATTTACAACCCCAAGTGCATCACTCTCAAACACCACTGAATCATCAAGAGATCCTTCAGCAACGATATCAGTATCTAAAAGCTGGACAATCTCTCCGGTTTTGAGAACTAGATAATGTGAAAAAAGACTATCTTTGAGTGCTCCTAGAGCATCTTCATCACTACTCATTGCAGTATGATGCAAGATAATATTATTGTACTTGGTTAAAGGAACACGTTCTTTAGGATCAAAAGCAATGGTTCTAGCGGCTTCGATGTCTTTGTCTTTTAGAATATTTATCGGTATAGAAGGCTCAGAATATATCTGTTTAGGAGCAATTACACTTGTAGGATTGTCCTTTGGGGAATTGTCATCAGTAACAAACTTGTCTGAATTATTTCCACACCCAAATAACACTGGAATTAAGAGAAATGCAAGCAATTGACTTTTCATTGTTCACCATTGGTGTTTAAGAATAAATAACTATTTGTATTCTTAACATAGATTTGTATTCAAAGCAAATATATTGAATATATAGTAATTCCCGATACTACTTTTCAAAACGTTCCAATACTTCAATTAATTTATTAATATCTGTATCAGTTGAGTAAATTCCCAACGAAACTCTTACTAGACCATTTTCTTGATTCAGATAATGCAAGAGAGGATTTGCACAATGCATTCCAACTCTGACAATTATTCCATTTAGAGATAAAAAATTAGCTAGATCAAAATTTGAGTGGATTTTATGGCAAAATGAAATAGTTTTATCTGATCTATTAGAAATAAAGAAATTGTAGTTTTTTAATTGTACTAAAGATTGAAGGTTTGGAAATTTATGATTATAGACTTCATGTTTTAAAAAACTTAGAATTTCAGCTAACGATAAAACAGAATCTAGGTTTAATGTACCACTTTCAAATTGCTGTCCTTTATCAAGGAAAACTACACCTTCTGTCATTACATCTTCTACAATACCTCCACCTAATTTGGCTGGTTTTAAATTTTGATATTTTTTGTTGTACATACAAAAACCCCAACCTGTAGGTCCATACATCTTATGAAAAGAACCAACCACAAAATCAACCCCAAGATCAACAAAATCAATTGACCTTGAGGCCAAATACTGAGTTCCATCTAAAATAATTATCGAAGATGGAAATTTTTTTCTAATATCTTTGATCTCATCGGTTTGAAGATAGTATCCTACTACATTAGAACTCATATTGAGCACAATTATATCTGGCTCGTAACCTAGATCTAACAAGCTGTTAACATTCAAGTTGAGATTTTCATCAAGCTTAATATAGTTGATGTTAGAGGTCAGATTAGTAAAAGGTAGGATAGCCGCATGGTGATTATCAATTCCCAAGACAATTTTAGAGTTACCATTAATCATGTTATTATTTACCAGTATTTGTGCTATCTGATTAAGACTATCTGTAGCAGATGATGTAAAAAAGAAGTTAGGACAATTGTACAATTTAGCAAACTCTATCCGTATTTGCTCAACTTGATTACCAAACTCAGAAGCTTTAGAACCAAATGTCCTTCCAAGATTGATATTATAATCATTACAATAATCCGTTACGGATTTTATAACAGCACTATGTCTTAGCGTAGTAGAAGCTGAATCAAGATAAATAATACCTTCGTTGTTGTTATAGTAAGGAAAGTCATTCATATCTATTTCTTAGCTATTATATTTAATAATTACAAACTACCTCCTAGCAAGGTAGATTTTCTTTGGCCGTAAGTCTTTTCTATTTTATTGATTAATGGTTTAATTATTGCATTGCAATAAACTGCATTTTTATTCTTTGAATAATAATCTTGATGAAAGTTATCAGCAATATAGAACCCTTTAACAGCCAGTTTTGCAACTTCGGTAACGATAGGATCTTTGTACTTTCTTTGATGTTCCATGATTGATTTTCTGATAAAAGATAAATCTTCATCGTCATAATAATATATTGCAGATCTATATTGAGTACCAATATCAGGACCTTGTCGGTCAATTAAAGTAGGATCGATAGTATCAAAGAAAATATCCAAAATAGTTTTAAGATCTGTTTGTGTGTTAGAATACTCAATATACACACATTCAGTGTGTCCGGTCCTACCAGTAGAAACAGCTTCATAAGACGGAGTTATTGCATCCCCACCTGCATAACCGCTAAACACATTAATAATACCAGTAACACGTCTAAATATAGCCTCAGTTATCCAAAAACAACCTCCACCTAGTATTATTTTCTTATTCATTTAGTTATATTTTACTTTATTTGTAATTTTATGTCTAATACGTACTCCACGAATAACATATTCAACTTTTAAAGTTGATAAATTATGTTTATTACAAATTTATTACAAATAAATTAACTTTTCTAAATTACTGTTACTTACCAACCTGACCCATCGCTTCATCAAAGGCTTGCATAGTTGGTACAATCGCG
>JAYUKV010000015.1:0-5724 GCA_043764135.1 bacterium
CCCTTTGTGCAATCACATGGCAGGACAAGAGGTTCTAAAGTACTTAGGTGCTTGTAACACCTTTGTACTAAAGTTCCTCATTCGTTGATAATATCTGACAAAATCAGTATTGTCAACCATTCCCCTACTATAACTAGTAGGGGTTTTTCATATAAAGATTTATTTTCTTTAGTTATAATAATGCTTAAAATTGAAAGTTTATTTTTAAGTTACTTTAGTTTATTTTTATATTAATTGCCCCACTTCATTTATAAAAGTGGGGTGAATTGTACTTTGTGATTTAATTGTTAATCTCCAATGGGTCCTCTATTCTTAGTATAATTCTTATAGCCTACGAAAAGAGAATAGATAAATGCTTCAAGTATAAATACAAGAAAAGCTAATGTAAATAAACTTGGTAGATATAATTGCCCATCTGGTAAGAACCCCATACCGTTAGATGACTTACGAGCAAGGTATAAGTAATTAGAATTCAGTATGTAATTGATCGGAAATACAATACCAATTGCATAAATTGATAAAATTACATAAGACAATACTATTTGTTTCCAAGTAGAGAATTTGTTTAATAGGAATTTGGAATCTGTATGAATAGCAAGGTAAAGTGATGAAAATACAATAAATATATGGGAAACAAAAAATTCCCAGAATCTAAATGTTGTAAAGTTTTCAGTCCTACTAACATCAGGTAATAGAATTGCAAGCAGTGCTGGAATAAAACCCCAGAACAATAGCAATGTTTGAAGTAACTTATTCTTGGTTAAAAGAGCAATTGGGGCAATTATTGCAGATAAGGTACATAAATGAAATGGTAAATAATTCTCAATCGAGTATGTACCATTAATTAGATGCTTACTATTAAATGCCACTATCTGAATAATTAACACGGCAGCAAGAATATATCTCAATCTTTTATCACTTCTAAATAGGAACACTAAAAGAATCCCTACAATTAAGGCAAGAATGATTAAAAGATGTAAGGGACCAAAAAGTGTAAATTCATTAAATTGGTTCATATTTGATTGTTTTTTATTTTAAACTATATTGACCATGCAATTGTAATACAAAAGTATTACCTACTATTATAGTACTGGTGCTGGTCATTATACTTTCCATATTGCTTGTGCTTGTCTAAGTATTTGATTAATTGCTCAGCTACAATTGAATTTTGAACATTTACAATACAATCTGGATTTGAGATTGAATTCAACTTAGATTTGAAATATTCTAACTGATAAGGATAATGTGTGCAAGCCAATACTAACGCACTAGCCTTAGCCAAATGTTCCTTATTAGCTTCGAAAGCTTGATCAATAAGTCGTTGGGCTTTTTGATTATCTTTGGTTTCAATTGCTATGGCTAATCCAGACATTGAAATTTCATATACATTATTGTAGTTATAATCCTTTAAATCTAGAGTATAGAAAGAAGTAGCAACAGTTGCTGGAGTTGCCATTATTACAACTTTTGCAGTTGGATCGATACCTTCTTCTATTAACCCCAAGATAACAGGACGAATAACTCCTAACACATTCTTATTTGGATAGTGTTTAGGTAGCCATTGTTGTTGAATATATTTGATAGATGCTGCTGTTGCTGTATTACATGCAAGTACTACAAGATCACAACCTTGATCAAACAAATATTCTACACTGTTAACAACAATCGCCTGTATTTCCTCAAGTGATTTCTCGCCTAAAGGGCAATTCTTGTTATCAGCATAATAATATGTATCGAGCCTGGGTGTAAGTTCTAATACCTGATTGAGAATCGTCAAACCACCAATTCCTGAATCGTAGAATCCGATCATAGTTTTTTCCTAAAAGTTAAATGGTTTATTCCTAGATAAATTATTCCTAATACAAAAAAGTAAAAGAATAAAAACTGAGCTGGAAGTTCGAATGACTTAATTAGCGCAGAAACTAATCCAGTCGTTGTAGCGCCAAGAAATGCAGAAAATATTATTACCTGTTCCTCCAAAGCTATCACTTGACCTTGTTTTTCAACTTCTAAGGTATCTGTTAAGAATTGTTTGAATAAACTTAAAGCTAAAGCCACTCCAATTACTAACACAAAATACGCAAGAAGTAAAGCCAACCCAACCCCAAACTCACTTCCAAAAAACGGAATTATAAAGAATAATAATAAACCAGATAATAAGAAAGATTTTGATTGTGCAAATGCAAACTCCACTCCTTTTTTACCAATTATATTTGGTACTACAATAGTAATTGCTATTACTGTAATTGTTGCAACAATAAACATAACTGTTGATAACTCAGAACCTTCTATACCAAGATGTGTCTTAAGGAATATGAAAATTGAAGTTATAAATGACATGAATAAGAATTGAAAGACTGCTCGGTAAATAAGTGTTTGTTGAACCACTGGGTATTTATTTGTTTTTTTGATTTGAGCGATTAGATTGAGATCGTCAGCAATTGAGAGTTTGATGTTTTCTTTAACTTTAAGATTTGTTACTTTAGAGTAGATTACGTATAATCCTACAATTGAAATAACTAGAATTAAATACAAAGCGCCTACTGTTCCAAATCTAGATTGACCAAAAATAGGTCCTAAGAAAACACCCGATAATGAGCCTGCAATCATAGATAATTCTATAGATGGAAAAGCTTTGGTTTTATCTAGATTCTCCGTATTAATAATATCGTTGGCATAATTATTAGTAACCATAGCGTTCCCCCCGCTTATACCATCGAATACCCTAGAAAAGATAATAAGCCAAATTCCATAAGACATTCCAGCAACACCATAATTACGTAAAACTGGAACAGAAAGCGCCAAAATTGATAACATAATTGATAATACAGTTCCAGCTTGTGTGATAAACAAGACTTTTTTCTTACCAATCAGATCACTTAAGGAATTAAGCGGGTGAATTGCAAAGAATTGAGCAAGTGGGTAAACAGCTATAATCAATCCGTTTAGAATTAATTTGAGTCGTGGATCAGATACATTTTGCTGCGCCAAAATAGGTTCCATTATTGGACCCCATAACATAAGATTAAAAAAGTTTATAAAGTGTAATAGATATACTGGTAATAGTTTGATAGACATTAAATAAGGTATAAAAGAATAATAAATAATATGCAAAATTTGAATATTTTATATTCACAATCAATGCTATTAAACTATTTCAGTTAAAACCACAAAATGCGTAATTTAAATTTAACTTGACTTAATGGCCAAAATTAACCAAAATCAAGTATTATGTTAGATTTTTCAGATTTAAAACTAGGAAAAGTAATCAACTATCAATCTTCACCTTGTGTAATAATCAAGTGTGAATTTATGAAGTGTCAAATGGCCAAGCCAACTAAAAAATGCGTTCTTCGAAACCTTATTAACGGTAACTCACTTAACTATACTTTTAAGTCTGGAGAGTCAATAGAAGAGGCTGATATTAGAAGAGGAAGAGCTAATTATATGTATGATGCGGGTGATAGTCTTTCATTTATGACTGTTGATACTTTTGAGACTCTTGATATTCCAAAAGACATGCTAGGAGGTAAAGAAGGCTATCTTACTGAAGGTTTAGCAGTTGAAGTGATATACTATAATGACAATCCTATATCTATCGAAATGCCACTTAAAGTAACTTTAACTGTTACTAATACAGTTGATGCTGTAAAAGGTAATACTGTATCAGATGTTTCAAAAGACGCAGATGTAAGCACTGGTATCACTGTAAAAGTTCCAGCTTTTATCAAAAACGGCGATAGGATTATCTACAATACTGTAGAAGATGAATATGTAGGTAGAGAATAGTAAAGTAAAATAAATTACAAATTACCCTCAATGATAATCATTGAGGGTAATTTGTTAATATATCTAACAATAAGAAATAATAAGTTAGAATTTAAATTCTACTATTCAAAACTAAATAAATCAATACCAGCTTTTATTCGTGAATAAAGTTCTGCTTTATTGTTTATCATTAATTGATCACCAATACATTTTATTTGTTCTGATTGAATTGGGAATTTTATTGCACAGCTATCATAAAATTGACTTTCCCCTGCCTTAAGTACCATAGGTTCTATTTCAAGCTTAATAAAGTAATCTCCCCTTCTTGCTAGAACCTGAAATCCTAAACCTTTGTCTTTACCTAAAAAGATGTTAGATCTTGTCTGTTCAACATTATCTAACTTAAATTCTAAATCAATGTTTTTATCAATTGATGAGTCGATAAATGGAGATGTTAGCACCCAACAATTAGGGGAAGTGTTATTGTATGAAAATAAAACACCAACAGGATTGTTGACTGATTTATTATCAACACTTTGAACAAAATTCTCGTTATAGTCCAAGATAAGTCTAGCTTTTTTTATATTCTCCACTGAAGAGTATGGTATTTTATTAGTTATGGCTGGGTAAGGTGTAAACTTTTTAGAAGAATCTAAAAACTGGAGAGAAGCACCGATCTGCTTATCTACCTCACTTTTAGCTTCGTATTTTTCTAAGGAAGTAGTAGTATCACATTTTGATGTATCGGATTTGGTTATTTTATCTGAGTTTTTAAATGCTGGTCTGAGTTTTGAAATTTCTTTTTTTACTTCAATAACTGGAGCAACTTCAGGTTTCTTGGTTTCTGCTTCAGGTACTTTTCTAAGATTAGATGATAAATAAAAAATCCCAAATGCAGATGAAGCCAACCCAACTAATGCAATTAAAGTAAATAAATAATTCTTGTAATTTATATTCATAGTATATATGTCTTTTAGCGTATTTTCATATATAATGTCAATATTTTGAATTTATATGTTCAATTATATTTAATTTATAAATTTGATTTGAGAGCTGTAAAAGATGTGTATTATTTATTTGACAGGGTTCGAATGTTGTGATAAAAGACTTTTAGTTCAGAATATCTTTAGTAAATCGAGGAGAACGCTTGAAATCTAACAGTCTAGTTATTTTAGGTGGTATTGGTTTGTTGTTGTATATTGGAGTTGGAGCGTGTTCTACTTACAAGGTTCAGCCACTTCCTACCACAGACCCAAGCCCCCAAGCCGCACAAGTTAATAAGTATCAAAGCAAAGATTCTTTAGTTGTCCGTAACAACCAAGATGGATCCGTAGCGATTGTTGGAAGACCCTCTGATGACGTTTTGAAGGAAATCTATGGAAAAGATGTCTCAGATAAGAGCTTTTATGATCTTTACATCGATCAAGATTCTCATTGGCTTAGAAGCTATGGAAATACTTTGATCGGTGAACAAGCTAAGAAAGATACTACCAAAGAAATTTGTGCATTATTTTTTAAAAAACCAGGCGTTGACTCTTCAAGGGATGGTCGGGGTATGAATCAAACTCCATTTGATTGCAAAACAGGTCTTGAGAAAACAATTCAAAAAGTCCTAACTCGTGATATCATTGAAATGGTTGTAATCAAATTTGATCCAAAGGAATACAAGATTGACCCAACGGATCTAGAAAATTCGATGATTGCAGCTGTTTCAAGTACGAGTGTAATCGTTAACCCGGTACAACAAGCCCAATAGATCTGAAATATGATTTGATCAATTTTCAATTCAACTTTACTCCCGAACTAATAATTCGGGGGTTTATTTTTTTATTTATTGTCGATCAAAAGAATCGATCTAACTGAAAACTTAACACTTTTTAACACTCAATCTAATAATGTGATCTACATGAGCTTTTCGAACATACCCCGCCTTTTCAAGGCACCCCTTTCAACCTT
>JAYUKV010000016.1:0-5623 GCA_043764135.1 bacterium
AGCTTTCATCGCTTGCAATCTCAAAGAATGTGGCTACATCCAAAAAGATAAGAAAGAATCCAAAAAAGACGAAATAAAAGAGTAGATCAGTAAGTATTCTTATATTCAAACTCAAAGCAAAAATTAAAACCCTTTTATTTAAGGTTATTTTTTATTCTTGATTACTTTCTTGAGGTGTATCTTTCTCAGGGTTTGAAGGTGCTTGTTGGTCATCGAATCTAAACATACTTAAGAGAGTTTAAAAATCTTGCCACACGGGTATCTCTTGTATATGTTGTCTATTTGTCCCAACTGGTTCAGCTTCCACGTCACGATTTATTTGCAATTCAGACATTTTAGTATTTTTGTAAAAATTCTTGCAAAAATTGATTTGCCAGCCAATTCTACTACACACACAAATGTCAACGGTTTTTAAATTCATAATTGGCATAACAAAATTTTAATCGTTCTATACCTTACATACAGCGAATAACTCATGGAAGAATTCTTCAGAAAAAGATTCAAAAGTTCCTTTGATTTGATATTTATTCCAAGCTATTAGGTAGATTTGTTCTTTCAAATGTTTTGGTAACTTGGCTATATGTTTGATCATTTGTTGCTCTATAGCGTTATCTACAAGATTATTTTCGACGCAATCAGAGTGAGATTTGACCCAATGAATTTCCAGTTTGAATCGTTTACTTAGTTCTAAGTAGAGCTTTTTGGTTTTGGCTTGGATAGGAGAATTGATCTTGGCATGTTGCATGGTTAGAGCGTGAATCACTTGATGACAATCTGTGTAGATTATAGTGTCGTTTCTGACCATATTTAAAGCCAGAAAAACTGCCTTAAACTCCATTTCACTAGATTTTGTATTCATTGTAATTTTATCTATAATCAGATTTGTGTTGTGCAAATATCCGCAGCAGCCAATTGATAATTCTTTGCTATCGGTGAATAAGCAGGCTCCATCTGTATAAATTGTATCTAGCATGACCTAATAGTTGTGAATAATTTTTTGCAGTTTTACAAGTTAGTGGTTAATACTAGACTGTTTAGGATTGGCTTTGGTTTCTTAATTCTTGTATACTTTCAAAAGTAGCTTTCCCAAAAGTAGCAAATATTTCTCTATTTTGCTTCGTGTCATCTATCAAAATTGCTTCTCTTATATCAGAATTGAGTCGCTTAGCAGTATTTTTATAAAATGGATTGTTAGGATCAGATTTTAGGTAACCGAGCTGAAAAGAACAGTGGATTTCATCAAAAAAGTCTCGAAGTCTCGGAGCTACGGTGATATTAAACTCTTCAAAATTATCCGAAATTAAAACCAAAAAATAATCAGTTCTAAAATTTTGTAAATAGATTAATAATTCTTGATTCCAAGTAACATTATTCCAGCCATTTTTATAATATTCCTCAATTTGATCACTATTCAAACCTAATTTTTGAGCTATTTGGTTGCAAAATTGAATTCCATTGAACTCTAAACAACCTTGTTTTAATAATTTTTTACTATCTTCAAATATAATTTCTTCTATACTAGATTTTATATCCACCTGCGTTCCTTCAAAAATATGACTCTCGGACAAGACACCGTACCAGTCACAGAAGATTATAGGTTTAGAGTAATTGGTCATAAATATTCTTTGGAATTTGTATATAATCTAATTTTAATGCTTTCTGATGGTTTTCAAATGATTTTTGCCCCGCTATTCGATTGAATTTTTTGACAAATTGAGAGAGATTTCGATCTAGTTTTTGTGATTCGCTAAATAAATCTTTTTTGAAAGTTATAATCATAGCCCCAACATCATAAATATTTTTAGTGTCGCTCATTTGATCCAACCCTAAAAAACAAGTTGTTAATAACTGTATAATAAATGATAGATTGAAACCTTTGTAATCGCCAAAAGGAATTATATATTTTGCTTTTTCCACTTTATCTGTGAATTGAAAATTACCATCCAAATAAGTATTACTGGGTATTTTAGAGTTATTTGATTTTGCTTCAAACATTTTGTTAGCTGATACTTTAGAGGTTGCCATATCTATTATTATTGGGAATTTTGAATATGGAATACCAATTGCAATAGGGTTAGTCCCAAGAGTACAGTCAATACCATTTTCTGTTGATACAAAAGGATCAGTATTATTGATGAATAGGCAAATTATATCTTTTTCTACTAATTTTTTGATAAAAGAATAAGGCGAACCAAATCTTTGAAAGTTGATACATGAAGTAATAAAAACTGAATTATTCAGGGTTTGTGGAATTACAATAGTGTCAATAATATTAGCAAAAACCGATGATCCTATAGATTTATTACAATCAATAAGAACTGAATTTTGATTATCTTTAATAATTTTAAATCCATTTTCGGAATTTGGTTCAAAATATTGACTATCCCAGATTAACTTTTTGATTCCATGGGTAGTCTTACCTGTCATTTCAGCTGTAAGGTAATGCTCGATAATGGCATGAGTGTGTTTATTATCAACACCTTTTCTTCTTAAGAAAAACTCCAAAGCGATTGTTAGATCATATATTTTAATTTGCATGTTTTTTGAATAATTCTTTACCAGTAATGTTGGATAGTTGGTTTGCCTCAAATCCTAGTTGCGACGCTGCTAAAGTTATTTGTTCTTGCGATCCTTCTATTTCTATATAAGTTGGGATCGATGGTATTATCCAAGTATCAATGTCAACTCTAGTTCCGTTGAATAATAAGAATGATTGGCGATTTTTGATTTCATTTGATTTAACTTCAAAGCCATATTTTGTTAATTCACCATTTATTGACTCTTCTTCAGATTCTTCAAAATACATATTAATTTCTTCTTCAGATTTGAATTGTTCCGTATCTGTTTTGCCAACTTTTAAGGTTAGTTCTAATTGACCAGCTTGATTCCTTATCCTCAAATAAGCATTATGATTATCCAAATCCAAACCACTAGTAGTTAAATTTTTTATATTTTCTAGAATTTTGGCAATCTTGGAATCTGCAAAGTCTCCGTTTAATTTTTTGTGGTCAGAGATATCCCATCTTTGAATCCTAGTATCTTCTTCCAAAATACAAATTGCACCAAGTTTTTCCAACTGTGAAACAACACTAGCTTTATCAATATTCAATATTTTCGATTCAACTTCTAGCTCATCATCTTCAATCTCAAAAATTCGATTCAAATCTGGTTGACTTATATTTTTTAGTATGTTTTGGGCTATTTTAAACTTTTGAGCAGGGTTGAATTTGCTTTGAGTGTAAGGAATTTTGCTGTTAATAAGCCGATACAACAATAATCCAAATACCAATTTGACAAAATCATCTTTACTTACATCAACTGTAATATTGTCAAAATAATAATCAAATATAGCTTGGTGATTAGAAGTTTGGTGAAGTAGAAGGTGACTCACAAAAAATGCATGATCAAATTCTGGATTGCCTCTATGAACCATTTCAAGGTCGCAATATCTCATATTTTGTTCATCTGTATTCCAATACAAATTTTTTGGAGATAAATCACCGAATATGTACTGTTTTGGTAAATCTAACAATAGATTAACTGTTGCGTTAATTTCAGGAATATTGAATTTTCTGAGTCTAAACTGCAAATTGTTTTTGTATTCAGATTCATTTTCCACTTGTGTTATTGTGTTATCAGGTATTTGTTTTAATTCATTGTGTAGTTGAGTAATATTGCTTGCTAAAGCTGTAACTAAATCTTTATTAAGCTCATTTTTATCAAGGAATTCCTCAAACCATGAGCCACCTTCTGAAATATCACTCAACACTAGTATAAATTTTTCTTTATTATATGATTCAACTTGTGGAAAAAAATTAGACCTTTGCAGTGCTTTAGAAATTCTATGTTCTTGATCAATTTTTGCTGGATCAGTTGTGAGACCATTAATTCTTGCGAATTCTTTACCTCTTATTTTTGCAAATGTAGCATTGTTGTTTTCTCTTAATATTTTGAAGACTCTATGCACCAAGCCACCTCCAACTGGTTCAATTAAGTCAATATTTAAATTGGGTAAATTAGATACTAGATCAACAGGACAAGTTTGCAATTCCCATGGCAATTCTTTAGACATATATAGTTGATATTAAAGGTATTTTATTATTCTTTTGGCTATCAAGGTTTTGGTATATCAAAGAACTTAGTAGATTACTTTGCTTATGATCCAAAAAGGATGAATTAGTTGCTCTGTCGTAAACAAAATTCTCCAAACACTCATATCTAGAATAATCCATGATTTCTGGAATAATTCCCCCAATTTCTATTTTTTCAAAAGACTCTCCACCTATAATTTCTGAATTCCTAAATATTAAAACGTCAAAATGATTATCAGAGCCAACTTCACCTTCTATTACTTGTACTTTTTCTATTTTGCTTTTTTCATATGATCTATAACTATGAATATGAATGTTAAGCAAGTGACCAACTTGTATATTCCACCTTTCGTGTCTAACCCTTCCATTACCTTTGTAAGTATCTTTTGGTAAATTAGTCCATGATCTTTGCGAGAATGTATTTGACATCAAATTAAGATTTGCAATTGTTCTGGTTTTGTTATTTTTGTCATAAAAAGTAAGTAAATTATATGAATCTACCTCTCCTAATTCTTTAAATGATTCTGTTGTAATTATTCCAGAATAATCTGTTTGTAAATGTTTTTTGTAAAATTCGTTATTAAAAATACCTACATGATCTTCGCAGGTCAAGAACCTTGAGTAAATATCTAATTTTGTATCTTTTTCAAAGTTGTTATTTTTTAGAAAAAAAGTTAACATATCCAAAAAATGGTATCCAGAATGCATTATTTTACCGTAACCATATTTGTAAGGGTGATTCTCTCTTTCTATCATTTCATTCGGCATGTACCAATCTCCACCACCGTGGGAACAATCTATGTAGGTTATAGGAATTTTGAATTTATCAATTGTTTCTTTGAGTATGTTGTTAACTAATTGAAATCCTTTGTGAGCCCTTCTTTGGCAATTGATGGTTATACTTGAATTTGGATATTCGGATAACAATTGACTTATAATCTCATATTCTTCCATAATTTTTTGATATTTAATTTGTTTAGTTTTTTCATCAAATCCAATCAGTGGAGGTTTATCAACTAGAATTTTTTTGTTGTTTTCTACTAATAATTTCTGATACTTAAAATGAGATTTTGGCTCTGTTGAGATTATAACTTTATCTATATTTTTGATATTATTTAGAATAATTGACTTTGATTCTTGGCTTATTTCGCTAGATAATCTTTCAGAATTCGGCAGTAAAACTATTTTTCTTGGTTTAATTACCTTGTCAGAAAAGTAAAGTTCAATCTCATTTTTTTGTGATTCAAGATCTATAAGTAATTCAAACTCTGAATCACTATTTTGACATAACCATTTGTAATAAAGTGATTTGCAATATGGTCCAAATCCTATTATTGCTATTTGTTGTTTCTTGTTGTTTCTTGTTGTTTCTTGTGGAAGCTTGATCATAACAAATCAAATTTAAGTTAATTTTAATCTTTGGTCAAAGTCTGGATTGACAAAAAAGACCTTTATCAGCTAGGTTATGATTATATGACGGATCACCTCAAAAAACAATTACAGAACCTTGGAATCTATGAACAGATCAAAGA
>JAYUKV010000017.1:0-5560 GCA_043764135.1 bacterium
TAATAATAGACCAAGAAAGAGATTAGGCTATCAAACACCATATGAAGTATTTTATTCATGATAAAATGGATGAATTGCACTTTGACCTTGAATTCAAGACTGAAGATGACGCAGCCTATAGTATTGAGATTGAAAGTGATTATACACTAGTCACCGCTTCTAAGCTCGCAATTCAAGACCAATAATTCAAGCCTACCCTTGTAACAAACATGTTTACAAGGGTAATTTTTCATGCTAAACTCTAGCGAATAAATGAAAATAAACACAAAAATAAATTTCCCACCACTCAAAAAAACCCTACGGCAATTGATAGGACCTTCTGTTGTATTTGTTGCCCTTTCATTAAATGGAGGTGAGATGTTATTATGGCCAGATCTTGTAGCAAGATATGGACTTCAAATATTATGGATAGTTCCTTTAATTCTTATTCTACAATATGGAGTTAATATTGAGATATCAAGATATACTTTGGTTACTGGTGAAAACACTTTATCCGCTCTTTATTCTCAATATCCTTTTTTTAAACCACTTGTTATAGGGTCGATATTTATAGCCTTGTTGTGGCCTGCGTGGATATCAATTGGAGGTAATATACTTGCTTATACTTTTGGATTTGGTAATTTGGGTGCTCTTACATCGTTTATACTTTTAATGTTAATAATGTTATTATGGAAATCCAAATCAAGCTACTTAATAATTGAACTGTTAACTAAAGTAGGACTAACAACCCTATTGATAGCTATACTATACCTGCTATTTACTCAACTTAATCTGGAACTAATAAAGAATAATTTTAACTATAATTTTAACTCTATTGATAGATCTGATAAATTACTGTATTTGTCTGCTCTTGCATTTGGAGGTGTTACAGGAGTGCTAAACTTGGTCCAATCAACTTGGATATCAAATAAAAAATATGGTGTCACCTCACTTTCAAAAGACACGGTAATAGATTACAACAGTGAAGAATCTATAAAAAATTATAAAAAATGGTTTAAAGCTATAGCAACAGAACATTTTATTTTATTCTGGCTTGGTAATATTATAGGAATATTCTTAATTTCTTTGATTGCGATAATTACGTTGCAAGGACAATCAATTACAGGCTTTAATATTTTAAAATTTCAAGTAGACTATTTTAAGAATATTAATCCATTTTTGGGAATTGTGTGGGGATTGTGCATATTTATACTATTTTTTATGGCTCAAGTTACAATTCTTGATGCTGGGGGACATCTTCTTAATTCTGTTCTTAAGCAAAAAAGTAGTAGTTATTACACAATAATTATCGCATCTATAGGTCTTGTTATACTCGGCTTGAGTGTAATCAATCCAAAACTCAACCAACCCTCTACCCTACTTCAAATATCAGCCATTACATCTTCATTTATTATGGTCCTATACCCATTATTAATACTTAATTTGAACCAACAAGTAATGCCAGATTATGCCAAGCCAAAACTATGGAACAAAATTCTGGTTATAGGTTGTGTAATCCTTTATTTTTATTTTACTGTAACGACTATATTAAACTAAAATCTAACTATATGAGTAAAAAACAAACAGAGAAAACAAAGAAAATTGTTTCAAGGGAAAAACCATTATCAACTCTTATTGATGAAGCTGAATTAATTTGTTCAAAAAAATATCTTGATTTCAATCAAACAATGAAATTAAACAAAATCAGACAATTGATTCAAACAAATGTATTAAGTGTTCTGTCTAATCTTTTACTTACCTTGGACAAAGTTAATAATCAACCTGAACCAACTCAGTATCTAGAGGGTGAAGTTAGAGAAAGTATTCTGTTGGAAGAATTAGATAATTTAGAACTTAGTCCGTATATGCAGTTTGCTATGCAATGGATTTATGATAATATTATCATGAAAAGAAGATCAATGCTAACAGATGAAGAAGGTGTTGAGACAGAGATGTTTATATTTAAAAATAAGTATAAAGGAATTTTTTTAGCAAATCAATCTAATCGGTTTCTGATAAGCGAAATTCTTCCACATTTAACCGATGCAATGATTTTATCAATTAGTAATTTTGCAAGATTTTGGAGGGAAAACGCATCTCATTTAAATTTTTATGATTTTATAAAAGAAGCTCCCGAAGATGACCAAACTGAAGATTTTAGAAGATATGTAAACAATCTAACCTTGAAATTCTTACGCAATAGAGTAATGGATCCTGATTTATTAGATACTTTTAATGAACTAATATTTCCAGTTTTTGTATTACCAGATGATGAATATTCAAGTGATATCATTGAGGTTCAGGAGGGCTTAGGGTTAGATAATTTATCAATTAAACCATTTGGTAAGTTTGAGGATGAGTTACAAGGTATAATAAATTATCGAGTTTCCAATTTAAATTCTGATATTACTAAAGAGATTATTACGGTTTTTAATAGTAATAAACTAATATTGGAAAATATTCAAAGAATGTTAAAAGGTTTGGAAAAATCGCTTAAGCAAGTTCCAGAGATTAACGAACAAATTGAGGCATATATTCAACTAGCTGAAGATGATTTTTTAGATTTAATTACTGATTCTAAGCAACAAGAAGATCTTTTCGATTCAATAAAAAATAGATTTATTGTTAGTTTGTTTGAAGTTAGTGTTATTGATGAAGTTGCAATAAAAAAAGTTATTGAAGACCTAAAATTGGTTGAAATATCTTATGATCAAATATCAATATTAATAATGTCAAAAACAAAAGGTCCAAAAGAACTGGACTTAATTAGAGGGATTTCCAGATTTCAATTACTATTGTTAATTGATGTAATAGAAACACGACTAAATGAAAGTGTAAAAGATAAAGACAAAACCAAAATTCAAACAGCTGATAAACTTGAATTTAATTCCCAATACCACCAAGAACTAGAAAATACAAATGTAAATGATGGGCTTAGCAAGCAAGATACAGATGATAATGAAGTCCAACAAATGATAAGTTTTGACTCTAGTTCAGTTGTAAATTACGACGTATTGGCTTTTACGAATGTACAAAAAATAATTAGGGATTTAAATAATCAGTTAAACCTTGCATCCAAAATAGCAAAAAAAAGAAATAGCAAATCAATACTTGATACTTTCCTTACAATTATAACCAATCCAACATTAGCAAATTTACAAATATTTCTTCCAAGATCAAAAGTAAAGAGATTTTCTGGTAATTCAACAAATGGAATAATGAAAGATGATCTAGAGATAGATCTAAATGCTAAAGATAGAATTTTTCTACGTGAAGAAGAGGGTGTTATTAAAGTAGTATTCTTGGGAAATCCAGATTATCATTAGAGCTCTTGTCTGATTTATACTCAAACCCAACCAACTTCCACATAATCTAAATACCAAAATAGTCTCTAATTGCAACTATCTCAATCTCTTATACAAAGCATAAGAAGCTTGAAATATTCACAATTATATCCAATTTTTTCTATTTACATTTGATGGAGGTTGTTGTGGTTTAAGTATTTGAGTTAACTTGGACATTAGTTAAAATTCAAAAAATTATAATATTTTTGAAAGTCAGAATAACCGTCCAATAAAAAAAATTGCAGTGTGCTTATCAAAGACTAAAAAAAATTGCCAAATTTAAATAAAATTTGGCAATTAAAAACCATTTAGGTCAGTCTTAAATTATTTTGACATATTTTCTACATAATCAAGTACTTGACTATCAATGGAGTTTACAAGAGAGAGGCTTAGATAATAGAAAAACGATGGAAATCCTATCAAACCAAGTAAAATTAAAGATATTATCAGTCCTTGGTTAGGATATTCAAACTCTTTTACAGTCTGAGTAGCGAGTTTTTGGGCTTCAATAGATGACAAGTTGTTATATCGAATTTTACCAACTACAACACCCAGATTGGTCTGAGCATCGGTTGCAATACTTATGTGTTTAGGATTAACAATCTTTTGTTCAGGATCTATATTTACCATGTGCATGATTCGCTCGGGACCACTGGCACAAAAAAAGACAGTAGGAAATAAGAACACTGACAAAAAAGCAATGTTTGCAAGTAAAATCTTTGTCTGCTCAGTTTTGTTGGGAGCTCGGTACGACATATCTATTATTCCTTTAAATAATTCAACTAATTATAATATTACACATTTTTTTACTAAAGTCAAATATATGTTCGAGGAAAAGATTTTAGACTAGTAAGCAATTAATAAATCTAACAATTGGTGAATTTCAATTGAGATTTTTTGTGATTTTATCGTTCTTATTGATAGTTTGGAAAGTGTTCTAAGTATAAAAATGCTTTCAAAGAAAAATTTGGAATTGTTCCTCAAGAATTTAACTTCAATATTTTTGAAAAGTGTAAAGATATAGTTTATGAACTAGCAGGTCTATATGGGTTTTCAAGATCAGAATTGTCAGAAAGATTGGGGTATTTGTTTGAAAATCTAGGACTTAAAGAAAAACGTAAACAGCAAGCCAACTCTTTATCAGGTAGTATGAAAAGAAGACTAATGATTGCTGGTGCCTTAGTTCAAAAGACTCATATACTGATTCTTGATTAACCAACTGCAGGCCTGGATGTAGAATTAAGATATGATATGTGGGTATTTCTTGAAAAACTACAACGAGAACTACAAATAACTGTAATCTTAACAACACATTATCTTGAAGAAGTGGAAAGGTTATGTACAGATCTAGTCATTCTTAACCATGGAAAAGTTGTTAGAGAAGGCCAAGTGGTTAAGAATTGGTCCAAAAAAAAAAGAGGTAGACTTGCTACCTCTGGGATTTCGTTAGGAATTGTTAGGTTACAACAAAATAATTTGATGCAAGTTTACGCAATTGTTCTTTAACCACATCCGGGTGTGGAAAACAAAATGCATATTCTTTGTCAAATTTTTCTTGATTCCATTCTCCTGAGTCAAGTTTGGACTGAAGTAATTTGAGTACTTCAAGATCTTCAACTGACAATTCAGATTTAATCTTTGTTATCATTTTCATTCTCCAAATTCAAAAGGAACAAGATTAATCAAAGTGTGACATACAACTTTCTGCCAGTCAATAATTTTATCTTCTGGATCTGCAGTGTTGTAATTATGAATAAGGTATAATTTGTTATCAGTTTCAAATCTTTTCCTTAATTCTCGGGTTGGTAAGAGGTATTTTACTAGATTTTGAAATCTATTTACCAAACCTGACTTACTCTCAGCAAATGAGCCTTCATGTCCAATTGTTAGCTTGTAAGCGTTAGCGATCGCTTCAAGATAAAATTGTTTTTCAAAGATACCTCCATATAATGCTCCGCTGGTTAAAGTAAGCAGATAAGCAGTTTTACCAAAAATATAATGTGAACACATTGGATTAAATGATTTTAACATTTCGTTAAAGTCCTCTAAAAGTTCATGATCGTCTTGAATTAATCCTTGTTTGGTGTAGTAAATTGCTTTGACGCTATCCCTTATACTGTTAAAGAAAAACTCATTTTCAGTCAGAGCTGTCCCACTAAACACGGGACAGCTTTCTTTGTCCCAAAATACCTAAACAAACCTCTTCTCTGTTGCACAAAGACCGAATGGTCTTTGTG
>JAYUKV010000018.1:0-5346 GCA_043764135.1 bacterium
AACAACCAACCAATCTATACCAGCACTGGTGGAACCTTAACCCCAGCAACTACTACCACAGCCTACGAGATAGCTTATCTCTTTGATCAAAACTACGTCATGGATCTACAAGGAGCCAGCACAACCAATGGTACTCCAATCCAACTCTACCTTAAGAACAACACCAACGCTCAAAAGTGGTATTACTTTCCAACAACAGGTGAAATCAAAACCTCCATCGGTAAGATAGATAAAGCTGATTCTAACTGGTGGTCATCTCTCAAATGTGTGGAATACGGAGATACAACCAAGGTGTTGCAGATTAATGGTTGTAATGGACAAGGGAATCAAAGTTGGATTATTGGTCAGGATTATTCAATTAGAGTCAGAGGTGATACAACTCAATGTATCAATATCAATGGTAAACTTATCAGTGGTACAGGACTTGCCTTAGGCAACTGTCAAAAAGAAAACTGTTACTCGTATTGGGAATTCCAAGATGGATTGGGAGGGTATGATCCCACACAAAACAATCCTAATTGTAGAGGTATAACTCAAAAAGATATTGATGCGGGGATTAAACCACCAGTAAAAGTAGTTATCAAACAACCAGTTTATACAAATCCAATTACTGGATCGACTAGTTCGAGTAATACTAACAATTCAAGTAACACCAATCCAATTGGTTCCTTTGAAGTAATCGATGATTCTCCACCTGTCACTTTAACTAATGAGGTAAACAATGATACTGCTGAAGTGCAAGTTGGTTGGGATGCCGTTGCACCAAAGTTAGACTACAGTGTCAATCTTGCCTTATACAAACAAAATCAATTATTAAGTGTAGATGTAACTAACAAATGCTTTAGAGGAAATCCTCTAACTTGTATTTCAGCTTATGGTTCTTCACTATGGAATCTTGTAAACATAATTGCTAGAGCTTTATGGGGTACTATTAAAGCAATAGGAAGACTTGGTGTTGATATATATGAACTACTCAAATTAGGATTTGATGGTATAGTAAGTATTCTATACAATAATGAAAATGTAAGAAATGACACCTTTAATGCACTTGGTGGATATCTTGAAGGTATAAAAAATTGGAACTTCAACGCTAATATCTTTGTAAAATTAGCCGAGACAGGACGTGATAATCTGTTTCAAGTCTTAGATAGTTTTGATAGAATGGATGCTTTTGAAGGTATTGAATCTATAACTTACTGGGCAATGTACTTTTTTGTAAATGCAAGAATGTTAATATCGGGAATTCAATCTTTACCTCAATTAGCCAATGCGATGAAAGGTATAATTCCAAGTGTAATCTATGGTCTTGGTGCAGGTTACAACTTCGCCAAAGCAATACTTTCTTCAACCAATACTATAGCTGTCGCAGGTGTAGTAATCAGAGGTTTGACATCAACAAGTAAACAGGTCTTTATCTCAGGTAGAGAGATTGTCTGGAAGATCAAAGAAAACACTTGGTCAACAACCAGATCACTACTCAAAGATCCAGCCAAACAAACTCAATACGATGACATTGCCAATCTACTCAAAAATGGTTGTGTCGTCTCAGTTCCAACTTGGATTGATAGGTTATTGGGGACTGTTAAGGGAGATGCTGGTTGTAACCCACTTGATGAAGTTTTGGCAATGGTCAAATTAAATGGTGGAATTATAACAGAAACGATTGCTGGAAGGGCAGCTACAATTTTGGGATATGATAAAGTGGTTCCAGGGATTAGATCAGCAGCGGATACTAAAATTTACCAGAATACAAAAGGTATCCCTGAATTCATTTCTTTTGATAGAACTGGCCACAGTGGTGGTTTTTGGAAAGGAGCCTCAAAAGCTACCGATCTGACAACATCTAGCAATATCTTGAGAAGTGGAACATACGATGTTTACCTCAATCCTATTGCAAAATAATTTATCTTTTATTGAACTATATATGAAAAAATACTTTTTACTAAAATTAGAGAATAATTATCCTCTTGATGAAGCAAATTTTACTTTATCACTAAGGAAGAAAAAGTCTTTCTTGAAATACATTCAATTTGAAAATGAAATGATTGAAAAAGTAATTGAAATTTTTGAATTGAACAGTATCAACAAGGTTGCATACATAGATAGACAATCTCCTCATTCATTTGATTCTAGCAGAGTTGTTTATGAAGGTTATGATAAGAATAAACTAAAAGCGTATTTAAATATGATTTTTAGACATGATATTCCTATCACAATTGTTACAAATAAAACAAAATCAATTGACGTAAATCCAATAGACGCATGGGTTAAGTTTTATTCAGAAGAATCTTTAATTTTGAAAGAAATTCCAGAACGTGAAAATTTTTGCAATAGGATCTATCAAGAGTCTAGTGAAGTCCAAAACTTTAATTTTTAATCAACAATATGAAATAAATATGTCCATAAAACATTACTATGAGCTAAAACGACTAAAACCATTAACACTTAATCAATTAATATATTCATTAGCTATTTTAAATCAAAACGACTATGATGAGTATCTGAAGTTTGAGAATGAGTTGGTCAAAATAGCTGGAGTATTCTTTAGCAAATGTGGAGTAAAAGATGTAAAAGTTTACGATAATCACATACCAGATAGATGGTTAAAAAAAAGTGAAAAGACACAAATGTTTGACTGGAACATTCATCATCATTTTTTTAGATTAAAGTATAGATATAATTTCCTAGAAGCGTTTTTCTATGCAAATGGAAAAGATAGTGTTGATTTGATGTATGATACAGACTATAGTAGCTTTATTTTTTCAACTCATATACCAGTTGATACTGATTTTATTGACAAATCAATCTTTGAGGTAATCTATGAGAAAGTTGAGAGATAAACTATCTTTTTTATAAATGGCTGATAGAGATTGTCTGGAAGATAAAATAAAATGCTTGGTCTACCACAAGATCACTACTCAAAGATCCAGCCAAACAAACTCAATATGACGATATTGCCAATCTACTCAAGAATGGTTGTATTGTATTAGTTCCAACTTGGATTGATAGATTATTGGGGACTGTTAAGGGGGAAGCTGGTTGTAACCCACTTGATGAAGTTTTGGTAATGGTCAAATTAAGTGGTGGAATTGTTACAAATAATATTGCTGGAAGGGCAGCTTCTGTTTTGGGTTATAAAAAAACTAATTATTTTTCACAAAAAAGACCAATATACTACAATTCCAATACCAGCAAAGATATTGGGTATATTGTATTCGACCAAACTTCTCACAATGGTGGATTTTGGAAAGCTGCTTCTTCAGTTGAGAATTTGGGATCTGATATAACAAGAACAGGAACTTTTGATATTTACCTTAATTACATCGGAAAATAAAACTATGCACTACTATAAAATTTCAAGAGTTAATACAAGTCTAGATCAGACCGACGGTTGGAACTCATTTGGCGATGTAAGTAATTACAAGTACGAACGATATTTGAATGATTACTTGGATACTGAATCAGCATATCTAAAAACTATATTTGCAATAATGCAAAAAAATAAAATAGATTTAATGAATGATTTTAGATTTATTGTTAGAAGTGGTGAAAATATGAAAAATATACCTTTTCAGCTTTCTTCTAATTTACTATCAGATTTCGAGAATAACTTTAGAAAATGTCTAAGAGGTGAACTTTGGAGTCTTATGAATGTAGGAGGTGAGAAATTCAGTTTAACATTTAGTCATGATATGTGGGTTTATATTTCCTCTGAAGAGCCTATTAAAGAATCGCATTTCGTGTTTAATGATAAATATATTTACTTATATCAAGTGTCTAGGGAATTCTGGGAAGATTGGTTGGGTGATATTTAATGCAAGATTTAGCCAATAATACAATCACCAATACCTATCAACTCTTAATTGATTTAGGTTTAGTTAAAAGATAGTTATCAACCAAACCTTACCAACCCAGCTTATGAATCCCAACAACGAACCAAACCAAGTATTTAGCAGGTGAGACTTTGATTACAATATATTACGCAGATTACTTACTCACCTTTCGCAACCCAAATTCAACATCCTTAATTTGCCCAGTTCATCTAGGGCAGTTTTTAATGCTTTTACATAGAGTGAGGATTTGAGTTGGAAGTGGTTTTTATGTTTGGTAGCTATGGTTTTGGTGAGTAGTTCTAGTTTGAAGAAAGTCGTTATGGAGTAGAATATATGGTTGGATTGGCTGGTTTTGTGTTTGGTGGGTGATTTCTCTAGACTAAGGTTGAATTTGAGAGATTTGTGAAATTCTTCAACTTTCCATCGTAGTTCGTAGGTAGTGTGAATTTGTTCTTTTGTTAGGGTTTGATCATTGGTAATTAGATACATTATTACACTTGAGCCGTCTGTGTTGTTGAAGACTTGTTTGGTCAAATAGCATATATGAGTACAACTTTCTAACCAAATTGGTAGTGTGTTTTGTGTATCTAATTGGTTGGTGGTTTCTTCTGATTTATACTATTTTCCAAAGATCTTGATTATTGAAAGCTGCATGGTTTTTGACACAACCTTTCTTTTGCTCTATATCATCAATCAATTGATTACTTGTAAAAAACTCAACCCCACCCAAAAACCTACTCAACCTATCTTTTGAAATTCCTAATACTTCAGAAGCCGTTGTAACTGTCGCAAGTTGAGTAGCTGAAATTAGATAGTCCGTGTAAATATCTTGAAGTTGTGTCATAGACTTTCAGCTTCCTTTATTTCTCAGTTATTTGTCAATTTTAAAGTTGGGTTGCGAAAGGTGAGATATTCAGTAAACACTTTGATATTTGTTTCAATTTTTTTGCTTTTGTAATAATTTTTTCAACACTCACAGCAATTAATTTTTATTTCAAACAGACTTGGATTGATTCAGTATCAGCCATTCTTCCTATTTTGTTTATAGTCATTTTCAATCCTTTACTAATGGTATTTAAGGGTGGAACAATTGGACAGCTATTTTGTGGTCTAAAAATTGTAACTCGGAGTGGAAACAAATTACCATTTTGACTAACTTTCTTGAGACCTTTAACTAATATATTTGCCTTATTAATTCCACCTTTTGACATTTGCAACATGGTTGTAATGCTTAATTCAGAGAAAAAAACATCAATCTATGACAATGTATTTTACACAAGAGTTGTTTGTTACAAAAAAGATAAATTCGTTTGGTTTAAATACCCTTTGATAATAATTATACTTATTTCACTCAGTATTACTATATTGTTTACTACCTCTGATTATTCACTCAAATACAACCCACCCAAACCACCAGTGATAAGATCAGATTACTAGGTACTAACCTATGTCTACAAGTTCAAACCAGAGATGATCTAAGAGATATGTCTTACAATCGAAGTGTAATTGATGG
>JAYUKV010000019.1:0-5313 GCA_043764135.1 bacterium
TAGGAAAAGTTTATCATATTCGCGATGTGAATTAATTCATGAAGCTAGTATTAGAATATTCATCCACGATTACAACAAAAAAATAGCACTAAAACTTAATTATAAGTTTTAGGTGCTATTTGAGGAACGACCGAAATAAGCAATGTCAATTTATTTTTTTTGACAAAGTCAAACACTTACATAATTATAGAAATAACCCAATTTTTAACTACAAACGGGTACAAAAGAGAATAAGACTATGTGTGGAATTTTTGGTCATTATGGTGCATTCTTGCCTTCTAATCTAATTGGTGGTCTTCATCAACTTGAATATCGAGGGTATGATTCTGCTGGACTTGCTGTAATTAATAATGGCAAGTTAAGTCTAACTAAATCTGTTGGTAAAGTTGCGATTCTTGAATCCAAATCAGTTGGGATTGAAGTTGGTAACCTATCTCCTGTTGGTATTGCTCACACTCGTTGGGCAACCCATGGAGTACCATCGGAGAGTAACGCACACCCGCATCATTCTCAAGATGAATCCATCGCACTTGTGCATAATGGTATTATCGATAATTATGCAGATTTGCGAGCAATGCTAGTCAATAGAGGGGTCAAATTCTACTCTCAAACAGATACTGAGGTTATTGCCAAGTTGATTGAATATCACTACAAAGTTGATTTGAAATCTGCTTTGTTGGAAATTATTCCACAACTTAAAGGTAGTTATTCACTGGCTGTTATTAGTGAGAATGAACCTGATCGAATGGTCGCTTTTCACAATGGTTGTTCATTGATTCTTGGATTGATGGATAATGAATATGTGATTGCTTCTGATTTGGCTGCGATTATTGAACATACACGAGATGTTGTGTATCTTGATTGTGGTGAGGTAATTGATATTTCAAATGGTGGTTATTTGATCACTGATCTAAATAACACACCTCTTATCAAGCAAGCTTGCAGAATTGAGTGGGATAGCGAACAAGCCTCTAAATCAGGCTATGATCATTATCTACTCAAAGAAATTATGGAGCAGGGGGAGTCTGTAGCTTCAACTATTCGTAATCGTGTAGATTGTGAGAATAAGGTTGTGTCTTTGAGGGGTTTGGATACTGTTGTTGAAAGGCTTAAGTCTATCGATAACATTGTTCTACTTGGCATTGGTACTTCGTACTATTCTTGTAAACTAGGCGAGATGTACTTTGAGGAGCTGACTGGCAAACCCTGTAAAGCAGAAATGACACCAGAGTTTAGACTCAAAAAGAATACTATCACAGATCGAACGTGGGTCATTGCAATCTCTCAAAGCGGAGAGACTTATGACACTATTCATGCTTTGAATGAAGCGAAAGCAAAAGGAGCATTGGCTACTTCAATTGTCAATGTAGTTGGTTCTAATATCAGTCGAATTGCAGAAGCAGGAGTTTATAACCAGATTGGTCCTGAGATCTCTGTTGCATCCACTAAGGCATTTAGTTCCCAAGTCTTGTTGTTATTGCTACATGCAATGTACTTCAACCAAGTCAACGGGGTGAGTAATTCTGATCAACTATTTGTTGAATTGGCTAAGCTACCTGATCTTGTAAAGACCACTTTAGAAGCAAGTGATAAATGTAAGGATGTAGCATCGCGATTTTGTGATGCACAAGATATTTATTATCTTGGTCTTAAGTACTCGTACCCAATTGCTCTAGAAGGTGCTCTTAAGCTAAAAGAAATTAGCCCTAATGTTCATGCAGAAGGACTAAGCGCAGGCGAGCTAAAGCACGGATTTATTGCAATGATCGAGGAAAAACGTCCTACAATTGCTATCAACCCCTCTGATTCTGTGCATTCTAAGACTAACAATGCAATTGAACAAGTCAAAGCGCGAAGTGGCAAAGTTATAGAAATTATAACTGATCCAGCATCGAACTCCGAAAATTCAATTCTTGTACCTCAGACACATGAGCTAATTCAACCGATTCTGTGCAATATTGCACTACAATTGTTTGCATATTATTGCAGTGTACAAAATGGTTTTGACGTCGATAGACCTCGCAACCTTGCAAAAAGTGTTACGGTTGAGTAAATACTTACCACTTGATCGATAAACCACTCACTTAGGTATTTAATTAACCAAGAAATTACCCAAACTATTAAGTTTGGGATTTTTTATTTATCAATTATTGACGAAATTTCGAAGATTCAATGACAATTTTTTTGTTTTTGATTGTTTTTGCTTTGGAGTTAATTCGTGCTAGGGAAAGAATAATGCATTCTTGTAGGTCGGGTTTATGGATTGATTCGATTGGTTTGCCATCTTGCTGGTCTTTAACATACCAATATCTATGGTTTGAGTTGTAATAGACTGTAACAAGATAGTCTGTGGGGAGATTAGTTTCTTTTAAAATCCCGATAATCCGAAAGCGATATTTATCAGCAGTTGGCGTATAGCGATAATAGTCAATGACTAATTCCTTAATCTTGGACCGTTTGAGACTTTTCATGTGTTTCCTATTTATGAAAATACTAAACTGTTTTAATACCTTAAAAGATTTAATTTATATTGTAAAGTTGTCTAGAGGACCAGCTGTAAAAATACTTTTGTCAGTTATAACCAACCGTCTTGTCAATTTAACATATATTGTTAATTATCAAAAGATGAAACTTCCTTTAGATCGAATTATAGATGATTATATGGCAATTCAAAACAGTATGTTAGCTACATCAAATACTGAAGAAATGATTACCTTATCAAGATCATTGTCATCAGAACAGCGAAAATATGATTTAGCAACCCAAATTAAAAAACTAACTAGTGACCTTGATCAAGCAAAAGCAGGGCTTGAATCTGATCCTTCAATGGCGGATTTGTTTCAATTAGAGATTGAAGATATTGAGAGTAAACTTCCAATTATTGAGGATAAATTACTTACTTATCTTACTCCAAAAGATGAAAGAGATGATAAAAATGTAATTTTGGAGATCAAGGCAGGGGCAGGTGGCGACGAGTCAGCGCTATTTGCTCAAGAATTACTTAAGTCCTACCAAATTATGTCACAGCAGTTAGGACTGCAGTTCAAAATGACCTCAGGAACAACTAATGATTTAGGAGGTTATAAAGATGTAGAAGTGGAAATCAAAGGTAACAATGCTTTTTCATGGTTTAAATACGAAGGAGGAGTGCATAGAGTACAAAGAGTTCCAACAACAGAAAAACAGGGTAGAGTACACACTTCTACAATAGCTGTGATAGTTTCACCTCTATTAGAAGAAGATAGTACAGAATTCAAGCTTGATATGAGTGAAGTTGATGTAATAGTTACAACCTCCCAAGGTGCCGGTGGTCAATCTGTAAACACGACTTACTCAGCGATTATGGCTAGACACAATCCTACAGGTATTGAAGCAAGATGCCAAGATGAACGTAACCAACTTCAAAACAGAATTAAAGCCTTACAAGTACTTACTTCAAGAGTATATAACCACTTCTTGGAGATCAAGCTAGCTAAGGAGTCAGCAGAGAGAAAAGAACAAGTTGGTACAATGGATAGGTCCGAGAAAATTAGAACTTATAACTTTCCACAAGACAGACTTACTGATCATAGATTTAATACCAATTGGAATCAGCTGCCGACACTTATGCAAGGAGGTATTGTAAAAGTAGTTGAAGATATTAAGAAATTAGAGGCTCAAAGAAACCTTGAAAAATTATAGGAATTACATAAAAATATACACTCATTGGAGTGTATATTTAAGTAAAAGTGTTACTTTTTGATTCAATTACTATTCTTGTTTTCTAACACCTTCTACCAATATCCCTGAATGATCTGTAAAAAAATCAGGATATTTGAGTGATCGTGGGAAAATATGACGAATAAACCATTTGTGACTCCTGTATACAATTGCTAAGTCTAAGCAATAATTGATAATATTTGCAAAAACTTTTTCGGCAGTTGAACCTGTATAACCATGAAATGTTTTAGCATAGTTATCTGAGTTATTGATTGGATTAATCAATGTATAGTCAGGATAAATCTCTTCAATTTCTGATTTGCTGGATTGAATTTCATCGGCATTTACGCTTACACCTCTTAATTTATTAACAATCGCAGGTAAAAAGTAATAAACAACATGATTGAGCATTAATGCTTTAAATGCTTTTTGGATTTCAGAGTATTCTTTGGTATTAACTCCATATTTATTTGAATCCATCATCATCACTTTTATCGGTTTGGAAGCGTCTGACATCGCTTTTATCTGATGCAGGTTCTCATTTGTTCGATCTTTAATCTGTTCGACTGCAGGTTGGTGAAATGCCCCTACATATTCACCCTGTGAATCGATAATTGATAGAGCAGAATACAACGATATGTAATCAAATTTACCACCTTTATCAAACATCTGAACATTTACATAACCTAACGAATAAGGCAGTACTGTCAATGAAGCAAGAAGTGATGGAGTCCATGATTTTCTTGTAAGTATTGTTATACCGCATGGTAATTGGTCCTTCTTTACAGTACATGCTACGAAAGCATAACTGTATCCAGCTTCTAGATACATATTACCAAGTCGTTTGTTAAAAGCTGAATCAACTAAAAAAATGTATTCAGGGTAACCAGCTTTAGAGAAATTTTCTTTGAGGTGTTCAATCAATGCTTCATTGGTAATATACTCACGACTATCGCAAATGTCAGTATTATGATTACGCATGTTTATCATATAGAATTTGTCGTTATTGTATTGACCGTCTGATTTTACAGATTCGTAGTAACCAATTTGACCCCCAGGTACATACAATCTTTGCTTAAGTGCTTTGACTTTTAATGCTTTTGGGTTGTTTCGAAACTTTGCAAGAGCAAACAAACCCCTTAACAACCTTGGTTGTATGTATAAGTGGTGAAGTTTTCTCTTCGAATTTAGAATGAATTCGTCCACCGAGGCGCAAAATTCCATGTGTTTGATAAAATTAAATTCTTGCTTGTTCATAGTTAAAACCTAAACTGTTTGTGACCTGTTTGTCACATTTGGTCATTATAAATAGTTATGACAAAACAATATAGTTGTCAATAATTAAACTGGTTAGCTATATTAATTTAAAAAATATTCTCCCTTGATAAAATCAAGGGAGAATTGAGATTAGAAAATCTCGTGAGAATTTGGTTTTGTTAGAATTGAATAAACAGGATTGTTTTCCCGTTAGAAGCATTGGCTTTAAGTGCCATCACTTGTTTGTTTCCAATACTTATAGCCTATTCACCTTTTAATTGTACAAACTAATCGAATAAAATTTATCTAGATATTGATTCTGTTATTTATCTCTTTACCCAATGGTAAAAGATAAAT
>JAYUKV010000020.1:0-5301 GCA_043764135.1 bacterium
ATCGTTGCAGGTAAAGTTATCAACTCAGCAACTGTAACAGGTAAAGATCCAAGTGGTAAGGATGTAACTGATAAATCTGATTCTAACGATCCTACTAAAACTGGGTTAGATGATCCAACTGTTACTCCTTTAAATAAAATTAAAGTAGTAACTCCTAGAACCGGTGGTGAAAACTTAAAAGGAACTTTTGTATTGTTGATTTACATAACATTGTTTGTGTTAATTCTTAAAAGTTTAAAAAAGAAAAGAAACAGACTTCAATAAATAATTATTAAAATCTTTAGTATTAGTTGAATTGTATTGCTTGAAAAATAAATATAATATAATTAAATAACTAATAAAAACGGTAAATCTTGTACTTAAAATAAATAAGCTTTAAAATATAATTATTTAATTTTTGACATTTTAAATAAACAATGCAATTATCAAAAACGTCGATCTTAATAAAATTTCAACATAGGAGAGTCTAATGTATAATTTAAGTCGTGAAGAAGCGATTGTAGTATTGAAGTTCATCAAAATGCATGATGAGTTTAGTACTTACATCAGCCCTGCTGATTTGGAAGCAGTTCTTACAGAGTATCACCAATCTATCGGTGAAGTTTATGACCATAGTTCAGTTAATGAATTGTCGTTTCAAGAGCTAACTCTTTATCGAACACAATACGGAAGAGAGGTGGATAGTTTTGATTATGTTCCAAAACATAAGAAATCGACACCTTTCACTACTCAAACAGCAAATACTCAAGTTGTAGAACATGAAAGTTTCCAACCTAATCCTACATCAAAAGCAGGACGAGCTGGTAAAGTTGTAGCTCTTCTATCTTTGGCTAGTATTTGTACCGGGGTCTTTTATGCAACAGCTTTTGGTGGGCGTAAGTTTGAAACTGTTTCAAACCCAACTCCCACAACCACCGCTACTGTGAAAGAACCTGTTACCACAATCAAGCCTACACCAGAAGTAAAAACTTCTCCTAAGCCAACTGTTGATAAACAAAAGTCAACACTTGCAAAAACGCCAGCTCAAGAACGAGTACAAGAAATTGTAAAACGTCAACCACGTGCTAATAACAACCCACCTCCTGTTCAAGGTTATGAAAGGGATGCTGGAATGAATAATCCAGATTATCAGCCTCCTGTCAGAACCAAAAAACCTAAAGTTGTAGTAGCGCCTGAAAGAATCGTTCCACAAATTCCCCCTGTTGTTGCTCCAACCCAACCTGAAGTAAAACCACCAGTTGTTGCTCCAGCTCCAACCCCTCCGGTTGTTATCGATTCGCCTCCCCCAGTTGTTATCGATACTCCACCTCCCGTTGTCATTGATAACCCGCCTGTGAATGCTACTCCACCCGATGTAGTAGTACCCACAGAACCAGTCGCCCCACTACCAAAAACTAAAGCAATTGATCCTGATATTAAGCAATTATATCCTGGATTAAATGCGCCTGGTAATGAGATTGTACTAAAAAATGATAAAACTTAGTAATCACTTAACTGAGATTATTTATTAGTTTACAACTCAAATCTTCCCCACTTAAAAATTAAGTGGGGAATTTATATTTTAATAATAATTAATATGTTCAAAATATAAAAATAAGAATATCTTCAGTGAAGAATTTAGAAATAAAATTACAAACATTAAAACAAAATAATATTAAACAATAACCTTGATTAATAAAAGAAAATTAACTATAATATTGTCATATGTTGAACAATGTATTTTCAAAGATTCTTTTATGTGGCTTTTTAGCTTGGTTAATTCCTTTTTTTGCTAGTTTTTTTCTTAATAACGAAGGTGCGAATTATTTTGGATTTAAAGTTATTATGTTTTTTATCCTTGGTTTGATAACACTTATTACTTATTTGTATTTAAGAGTACAAACAAATGCAAATTGGATTATTACAAGTTTAATGTTTGTGTTAATATCTTCAATGTTTGATGTTGTTTTTATAATTAATATTTTAAAAAAATTAGATATCACATCTTGGGTATTAACAGTACTACCAGTTTACCTTATTATTTTCCCTGGTTTAGCTTATCTATTATTAAGGAAAAATGCAGAAATAAAGAAATAAAAATTAATCCACTATATAAATATATAGTGGATTAATTATAACTGAATAATTGTTAAAACAATAAATTAGAAAAGACTATTTTAAACCTTTAAAATCTTCTCCGTATAACAACATTTCATTTACATGAGTGTAATCAATAATCTCATTGTCATCAAACCAAATTGCAATTTCTCTATCAGCTTCATCAGGAAACTCTGAAGAGTGAATTAAGTTACGAACTGCTCTATTTTCAAAGTTTGCAATTGCATATGAATCTAAAGTGTAATCTCCTCTAATTGTACCAACATCAGATGTAGTAGGTTCTGTACTTCCTACAATTTTTCTAACTACTCCTACTGCTTCATTACCTTCCCATACCATTGCGATTACAGGTGAAGATTGCATGTAACCTACAAGAGCTCTTACGATATCTTTTCCGTATTCAATAGCTTCTTTTGTTGGTGTCAATCCTTTTACAGTCATGTTATCAACTACTTTTTGCCCCTTAGCTGAGTACCATGCATCATCTTTATTATAATGAATAAATAGTTTATCTTCTGGGCAAGTAATCATTTTAAGACCTACTAGCTTAAGACCTGTGTATTCAATTCTTTTAATAATATCACCGATTAAGTTGCGTTGTACTCCGTCTGGCTTGATAATTACAAATGTTCTTTCTTTCTGTGGTAAAATAGACATATAATATATAAATTTAGTAGTTTTGATTATTTTGTCAACTTGTTTTTTTCAAGTGTTCTTCGAAAGTTGGACTGAACAAGTAAATTATAAATCGCATATAGGATTGGAATCAAGCTCAATATAACAAGACCTGACATTCTAATATTTAGATCGTTAGGAGTTACAATTGAGTAATCTCTATAAATCATAAATTTTGGATCAATAAAACCAAGCTCTTTACTATTATATTTTATACCAGCTTCAAGAGTGAAATTAGAATTAGGAGAAAATCCTTCTTTTTCTATTACATTATCAGGTATAAAGTCACTTATCAAAAATTCTACATCAGGGTAAGCAATCGGTGTTACCACACCCTTACCAATACAATCGTTGATTGACTTACTCAATTTATTATTAATAATTACAAGATAAGTTGAGTTGTCTGGATGTTTACAAAACTCATAACTAATATTAATTGATGGTTGTAATTGTTGCCAGTTACCATCTGATTGACGGTTTAGTTTTAATAATTGTTCTCCTTTGTAATTAATATAGCTAACCTGCTCTTGATAATCTTTAATTTCATTTGATTCGAGAGTCTGAGTAGTATTTGAAACTATTTCAGATGTCCAAGGTTTTGAAATTGTGTTATAAAACAAACTAAATATAATTATTGAAATCATTAAAAAATAAGGAAAAATTCCCCATCCAAATCCAGGCATATTCTTGATTTTGGTAGTGCTTCCCGATTCATAATTTCTTGATAAGGAAGGATCATGTAAGGTATCCCAAATATGTTCAAATGTCCAAAAATTGTCTTTAAAATGCTGAAAATATTCTTGATTAAATTGAACGTAATTTTCTGAGTTTGTTTTGATAAGATAGTATTCCCTACTTATTTTGTAATCCTTAGGTAATACTGCATTTATTCTAGGAGCTATATATTCTGAAACAAAGTAATATTCACTTTTCATTACTTCATTATCTAGCTTGAGTCTTGTAATTTTTTTTTCTAAGATTTTGAAATGCTCATCAAGCGAGTCGTAGTTATATTTTTTAAAATTAAACATGATTAGATTTTTAAGGTGTTATTAATCTTACCAGTTTAAGCCCAATTAACCCAATTAATGTTGCTGGAGTTGCAATTAGTATATTTGAGATTTTTTTTGGTTCATTAACATGGTATCTATGTTCCAAACTATATATGTAATTACTTAATAGTGCAAATGCAATTATAAATGTATTCAGTACAAGGACCCCAACCCAATCAAAATAATCAAATATTATAATTGATAAAACCGCATGATTTATAAAAATTACTATAGTCTGTATAATGTTAGATTTTATTGCAAGAGCAATTGTCGGAATAGATAAATAGAGTAGAACAAATATTGTAAATGTCCAAAAATTATTAATTTTACTTAAGTAGTATCTAACAGGAAAAGTGTTAACCAATACAAACAAGACAAGAGTCAATAAAGTCATTTTAGAAATAAAATAAGTATAGGCAAAGGTCGTTGTATTATTTAACTTTGATAAGGGAGTTAACATAATGTTGTTTACAAAATAGAAAAAAACTCTATTTTTGTAAAGTATAGATGAATTCCCACTGTCAAAAGTTGTAAAATATGAAGCAGTGTTATGATTTTTTTGTTAAAATTAGTTGACAACACCCCCCCACTTTATGCAATAAAAGTGATACGAACAAAACAGTTCGTTTTCAAATCCACACATTCGAGGATTTTACAATGTTGAATCTTAAACAAATCGTTAAGTTATCGGCTCTTGGTTTGACTTCATTTGCTACAGCATTTATGGTCAATGTATCTTACAATCCTAATATTGCTGAATATACAACACAACCCAAGGATTTGATTTCTATTTCAATTGGTGGTGAACCTGCACAGGCTTGGTTTAGCGATGCTGCTAAATTGTTTCGAGACAATTTTGGAACTGCTGTACAATTACTTTGGTCACCCTACAACAAACAGGTGTATATGACTGAATTAAGTCAGCAAGAAGTCAATGCTATTGGTGAACAATATCGAGATCGAGCTGATGGTGTTCTACTTGAAAGAGCCATTGAAAGAGCATTGCGGCAATATGGCATTTCTGGATGGAGAGCCATTAGACCTCATTCCTAATTCACAAACGCTACGATAAATCAATCAATAAATCTAACAATTGTTGCATTGCAATTGAGATTTATTGTGATTTTATCGTGCTTATTGTGAATTAGGAATGAGGTCTAATGAGGAACGCACCTTGTTAAGATGGACATGGTCTGGAAGAGTTGAAAATGGCAAATATAACTTATACAAACGTATGAGTAATAATTTCGCAGAACGTTTTCAACGAGAAAGAGGTTACTAAAAATCTTATCAAAATTTCATTAAGGGAGGTTACGTCTCCCTTTCATTTTTGAAAAAATTAAAAATATGAAAATTAAAAAAATAATTACATCAAACAATCCAGAGCTGTCCCACTAAACACGGGACAGCTTTCTTTGTCCCAAAATACCTAAACAAACCTCTTCTCTGTTGCACAAAGACCGAATGGTCTTTGTGG
>JAYUKV010000021.1:0-19700 GCA_043764135.1 bacterium
GGCAAAAAGAGTATGATGTAAGCGATGAAGAATTAAAGGAGATTATGGAGTATTTCGGATATGGATGGGTTTTTAAAAAGTGTTAAGTCTTCAGATAAATTGGAGCTCTGTTCGTTCCTCTTCGAATTAATATCATATTAATAGATATTATTTAATGATCTTGTTATAATAATAGCCGCTTATAAGAGAATACTAACTAAGCCCTAAACAGTATTTGTAAAAAAAGAAATTGTATGATATAATATTCTCAACAGATTTTTACTTAAATAAAAACAAACAATAACTTATGCCAAAAAGACTAAAAGTTCCGATTTCTGCAATTGCTAAATTGTCTAAAAATATATCTAGACCGACATTGTACAAAATTATTAGAACTAAAAAAGATATACTAAAACAATTATTAACAAAGGAAAAAGAATTAGCTTCTTTCTATGATAAACTCTTTACTGAGTACAAAAAAGAAGTTTACTCTGGAAGAAAAAATACAAAAGATGACAAATAAACATCAAACTCTTTCTGAAGATCAATTTAAGTTTTTAAAAAAATTAGAGGAAGAATGGACTCAAGCATACCTAGTTTTAAATGAAATGCCACCTCTTACTTTAACAGTTTACGGTGGTGCAAAATTAAATGAAACTGATCAAGCATATATTGATACTGTTAAAATTGCTACCGAACTTTCAAACAAAGGTTGGGGGATGGTAACTGGAGGTGGGCCAGGAGCAATGAAAGCTGCGCTGGTAGGTGGTAATAATGGTAAAACTCCTACTACTGCATTTAAAATAGATTTATCACGCGAGGCAACTAACAAAGTTGCTGATAATGAATATTTGTTTACAAACTTTCCTCCAAGAAAACATGCTTTAAGACAAAGCGACGCTTATATGGTCGTTCCAGGGGGTTGGGGGACTTTTGATGAGCTGTTTGAAGTGATTACATTGCAAAAGGTTAACAAGATCCCACTAAAGCCAATAATTCTATACGATGGTAAGTTTTGGAAGCCTATGATTGATTGGTTTAAAAATGAAGTTTTAAAAAGAGACCTGATCAAAGAAGAAGAGATAAATTCACTTTACATTTTGGATTCTCCAAAAGAAGTTATAGATTTTTTAACAAGCAAATAGAATTTTTATATATAGCCATTTTAATTTTTGATGGCTTTTAATTTTATTTTTATTTTATGATTAGAAGATAAAATTTAATTGGGTAAAGTTAAATTACCTTGTTTGCCAAAAATAGATAAATTTTATATTTTAAACATATATGTCACATGCACATTTAACTAACACAAAAGTACCTGATGTAGTATTCAAAACAAGAGTAAGAGATGAATCAATTGGTGGTGATAATCCGTTTAAATGGCAAGATATTACTACGGATGATATCTTTAAGGGTAAAAAAGTTATTATTTTTGGACTTCCTGGGGCATTTACGCCTACTTGTTCTTCGACTCACCTTCCAGGTTATGAGAAGCAATATGAGGACTTTAAAACATTAGGAATAGACGAAATTTATTGTTTGTCAGTTAACGATGCATTTGTAATGTTCCAATGGGCAAAAAATTTAGGAATCTCAAAAGTTAAAATGTTACCAGATGGAAATGCAGATTTTACAAGAGCTATGGGAATGCTTGTTAAAAAAGAAAATCTTGGATTTGGAGATAGATCTTGGAGATATTCTATGCTTGTAAATGATGGAACAATTGAAGAGCTGTTTGTAGAACCAAATTTTGAAGATAACCATGGTGAAGATCCATTCGAAGTTTCTGATGCAGATACAATGATGAATTATATAAAAAATCAATAGTAATATGATAGATAAAATTTCGACCTCCGAAAAACTTGCAGATAAATTGACAACTTTTCTTGGAAGTTGGAATTTTATTATATTTCAATTATTAATTATTTTAATGTGGATAACTTTAAATGTAACTAAAGTTATCCAAGTTGATGAATTTCCTTTTGTGTTTTTGAATTTGGCGCTTTCATTTCAGGCAGCTTTTACTGCGCCAGTTATATTAATGAGTCAGAACAAACAAGCACGAAGAGATAGATTAGTTCAACAAACTGATTTTCAAACTGACAGAAAAGCAGAAAATGAGATTTCTTTTATAATAGAAGAATTAAAGGAGCTTAAATCATTATTGAAAAATAGACTTTAACAGTCTTTTATTTATTAACTTGATTATTTAAGTATAATTTATTAATGTGTTAACTATGAATCAAGAGTACCGTGAACTCAGCAAACAAATAGATAAGTTAGTTAATAGTAATAAATATAATTCAATGAGTAATAGATTGTTGAATTTGGAAAGCGAGTTAGTAAACCCTGAAGTATGGTTAAACCCTGAAAAGGTTGGAAGGATAAACAAAGAGATTGTATTATTGCAAACAAAGATTTCAAAATTAGATAAGTTGAAGGCTTTGGATAATGATATTGCTACAGGTTTTAACTTAAAAGTTGAGGAGGGGATAGAAACTCAAATAGAAGATTTGAAAAAACTATATACTGATACAAAAAATGAAGAGTATTTCAATGGTCCTTTAGATCATCATGGAGCAATAGTTAGTATCCATGCGGGTGCAGGTGGTACTGATGCTCAAGACTGGTCTGCAATGTTAATGGCTATGTATCAAACATTTTGTAAAACCAATGGATATACTTGTAGAACTATCTCTTTAAGTTCTGGAGCTGAAGTTGGTATAAAATCAGCAACATTTGAGATTGAAGGTCCTAATGCATATGGAATATTAAAAGAAGAAGCTGGAGTTCATAGACTAGTGAGAATTTCACCTTTTAACAGTGGGAAAACTCGAGAAACTTCATTTGCTCTTGTAGAAGTAATTCCTGACGATCTAGTAGAATTGATTAATGATTTTGAAATTCATGAAGACGATATAGAATGGGATTACTATATGTCGTCTGGTAAAGGTGGGCAATCGGTAAATACAACATATTCAGCTGTCCGCTTAACGCACAAACCCACAGGAATTGTTGTTACATGTCAAAACGAAAGATCTCAACAACAAAACAAGCAATTGGCACTTAAAATGTTAAAAAATAAACTCTCTCTATTAAAAATAGAAGAAGAAAAAGAATTGAAAGATAGGCTAAGAGGAGAGATTCATTCACCAGAATGGGGTAACCAAATTAGAAACTACGTTTTACATCCATATAAACTTATTAAGGATACACGAAGCGGATTTGAAACAAGTAACATTGAAGACATAATCAATTACGGTAATATATTACCTATAGTATGGAGCGTTAAAGAATACAAAAATAGTTTAGATAATTAATCTAAACTTTTTTGTTTGTTTTATATTAACATTAAATCTTTTTGTATTATATAGTTATGTAGGAAAAAAATTAATCTAAATGAAGTAACTTGTTGAATATTTTAAATAATATTAATAGTAATTGATAAATTATTTGATTTAAAGTATTGTATGGGAATTATCGTAGAGTCATAATAAATGAGGTTGGTTATACCATTATTATCTTAGTTTTGACTTAATTAGAAAATATAAGTATAATTGTTATGACAGTGAAAAAGCACTGCTGATATCTATTCTTTTTTTATATGTAAAAACAGAATAAATCCAGTATTTAGACTTTACTTATTTGACAAAACATTACAAATCAATAAATGATTTTTTAATAGTTTTTACTTAAAACTTTAAAAGTTAAGTAAAAAATTATTTCTGTGTTTTTGAAAGTTTCAACCAAAAATAAATAATTATTATTACATGAAAACAAAGTGCAATAATTTTATCTATCGAGGTTAAGTTAATAAATACCCAAATTACACACAAATTAACATGACAAATTATAGAAGAAAAAAAAGACCAATAAAACAGAATGATAAATCATATGTAGTTAATACAAAGATTAATTCTGACAAAGTCCGTCTCATTGATGAAGAGGGTGGAATGATTGGTGTCTTCGATTTACAAGAAGCATTAGATATGGCTTCAGATCAAGATAAGGACTTGGTACTTATCAACCCCAAAGCAGAGCCACCAGTGGCTAAGCTTATCGAGTTCAGCAAATTTAAATATCAAGTAGCTAAAGCTGAAAATAACTCAAAATCCAAATCAGCAGAAACTAAAATTTTGATGGTTTCAGTGAGAATTTCAGATAATGACCTTCTTGTAAGAGCTAAAAAAGGAGATAAAATTTTAGAAGATGGAATGAAAGTAAAACTTCAAGTAAAAATGAGAGGTAGAGAAAAAGCCCATCCCGAAGTTGCTGAAGAGATGATAAAAAAATTCATTTCTTTCATCACATATGAATATACAAATGAAACCCAAATTACACTTGAAGGAGACAGTTATACAATTGTTCTTAAAAGTAAAAAATAATTATGGCCAATAAAACATTTTCAAAACTAACAACAAGAAATCAAGGTAACCTTGTTTCTCAAATTCACAAACTAATAAAAAATTACGTAGATTTTTTTGCAATAAGAGAAAGAGTCTACATCAAACAACTATCAAAGATTGATGGCTCAATTTATTGGCTCTCTGATCAGAATAATGAGTTGATAGCAATGGCAATGCTAGAACCAGATCATGATTTTGAATTGGACGGAATTAAATATAAGACTCTTGGCCATGTTATTGCAAAAAAGATCGGAATTATTGATAGAATTATTAGTCACGTCTGGGAAGATCACAAGGAAGAAAATGTAATTGTTTTTTCTAGACCTTCTTTATCTCATGCTCTACACACTGAAGAGACAACTCTAGTAGGATTCAATCCTCTTGAGTTAATGGAGAATTGGCCTGAAATGGCTAAAAAAACAACCAATTACTTTAATGTTAGAAATGAAACTGTTTTTCAAGCTTTATCAAGAAAAGGACAAAACCTATACTTAAAATTAAGTCCTATACAGTTAGTAAACTTTCAACAAAAATACCCTAAGGCTTATAGTTTTATTAATGAAAAACTAAATGTCTAAGATAGTTATCTATAAAACAATAAACAACATGTTAATGTTGTTTATTGTTTTTTAAACTATATTTTTAATTTTTATATTTGTTTCTTTTTGTGTCTCAAAATGAGTGTGTCTAGAATTATTTATTAGTTATATTGTATTGGAGCTTTAAAAGCTTTAAAACAATCTTATTTCTTTCTAATTTGGATAGTTTGGCAGTGTTGATTGCTAATTCTAATTCTGAGATTAAGAAAGAGATATTTGAAATTGGAGAAATCATATATAGTTTATTTTACAAATTTGTTAAAATGGGTTAGGGATAAATAAAGTTGTTAAAAATTTTGTGATAGAAATGTTACTAAGATATTAACAATTGTCAAGTAATAGTAATTAAAATTTTTTTTATACAATGGTCAATAGCAGTTATTTTAAGAATACTGAACTCGCATCTGAATTTAGTATAAGTTCTGTAAGTATTGGAAGATACATAGAACAAGCGGTAAACGGTGGCAATAAGATTCAAGTAATAAACGTTCGTGGTAAGTTTAGAATTAAGAGAAATGATTTTAATTATAATGTTATAAAGGAACTAACTTCTGATGAAAAAAGATTCAAGAACAAAGGTATCCAAAATACATATCATGTTAATCAAGATTTATACTCTATTTTTAACAAAAAACAATTATTAGAAATCTTAAGTAACCTTGAGAATAAAAAGTATATTCCATTAAAATATGCATATTTTACTTCCCAAAAGGACTGGTGGCCTAACAATAGTGTAGAAAAAGATTCTAATTTACACCAACAAGAATCGCTCCATTCTAATTTAATGGATCAACTATTTTATATCAAAAACTACTGTAAAGAATTAGACTGTAAGTTAAATATTATTCAAATGGGTACAAGTTATAAAAATATATCCAAAGACTTTATTAACGATCTTGTAAAAAATAATTTGATTCATTCCTATATAATTGTAGATTTAAATGCAAACTCATTGGAAAGTGAGGTTAATGAGCTGCACAAGATACTTGATAAATCTCAAGTTAAAATGATTCATTATGATTTTGAAAGGAGCTATTGCAAAAATTTTATCTATGAAGAGTTAAATTCTCATTATGATGAAAAAGTAAAGACTTTAAATTTATTTTTATCTCTAGGTGCTAATTTATCTAATTACCCTGCTTACTCTAAAGTAATAGAATGTATTGGTGATATTTCTACTAGAGGTGATCTTTTGATATATGATCTTGTAATGCACCATAATGAAGTAATGTATATAACTAATTTTAGTAAGGGAACTTATAGATATAACTTTTTAACTTCTTTACCTAAGTTACTGGGATTTGAAGATGAAAAAATTAGTTTAAATACAGAATACAACCAAGAAACAATGATAAGGTCAGTTTTTTTTGAAGTAAATGAAAATACAAATATTATTTTTGATAATCTGTATTTAGGTAAAAAGATTACTTTAAACTTCAAAAAAGGTGAAAAGATAAATCTTATGACAACCAAAATTACAGATTTTGTATATGATTACAACATGTTAAAAAGAAAACGTTATATGATGGTAAAGTCTACTCTTTCACAAAATGAAAAATTTGTAACTTTGATGGCTAAAAAACATAAATTATTTTAATTTCGAATTAATTTTTTAATGAAATAAGCATCAAATGAAGTATTAATGAGGCTTTTAAAGGCTTGGCAGTGTTACATTGCAAAACTTATTTGTTGACAAAAGGTGGAATTTTAGCAATGTTTAGTTTAATATGAAAAATTACGAATTATACCTCATTTTAAACCCAATTCTCGGTAATGAGGGATTTAAGTCCGAGACTGCGTCAATTGAAAAAATTTTAGAGGCAAAATTAAAAGCTAAGACAATAACATCAGAGATTGAAGGTTTGAAAAAATTATCTTACCCAATCAAAAAACAATGGACAGGTTGTTATGTATTGGTAAAATTTGAGCTTGAAGAAGGAGATCAAATGAATTTTGCAGTATTAGAAAAAGCTCTAAACGTTAACACTTCTGTTGTTAGATACATGTTTACTAACATGGATGAATACAATGTTCAAAAGTCTAAAGAATCACTAAATGAATCAGAGATTCAAACTCATCAAGATTTAAATAAATCAAACTCTCAAAACAAAAAGTGTATTGTTAGACATATAGGTTTTAGAGCTATTGATTACAAAGATACTAAATTTTTATCTCAGTTTATGTCACCTTATGCAAAAATATTTGCTCGTGAAAGAACTGGAGTAAGTGCAAAATATCAAAGAAAGGTTACTAAAGCTATTAAAAAAGCTAGACACATGGCTTTACTACCATTTACTGCTAAACACATGATTTAGGTCAAAACATAATAAACCATTATTTAAGTATAATGGTTTATTATATTATATAATAGCAATTCCTAATAATACTTCGTGAAGATTTGCATAGGTTTGGCTTTAAATGTTTACAAATTTTATAAATATCTATAATAAATTAATTATGAATAGAAGATCAATTATCTATATATTTGCGATTTTGGTAGGATTACAAGGAATTGTTTTTATATTCCTTGTTAATCAAAACAATAGTATTGAACAATTAGCGTACGATAAGATTGAATTAGTCAAAAAAAATAATCTCAATGTTGAAAAATTGAAGCTTAATAATGAAATTAATTTAAGTAACAATTTTTCAATTTATGAAAACACTAAACAATGGTTGAATTATTCTAAAAATAGAATTGATTTAGATAAGTACAGGGATAAAAACCCTTATTCTACACCCCTAACTGAAGTTAATCGATTTTAAGTCTATTGACAGTATGTTATTGATGAGCTAAACAATTAGTATGATCGAAGTTGGCCAAATGGCACCCATGTTTAAGTTAAACAATCAAAATGGAGACCTAATAAGTCTAAAAGAAGTACTAGATTCTGGTAAAAAAGTGATGCTTGTAATTTATCCTAAAGATGACACCCCAGGATGTACAGCTCAAATGTGTCGTGTAAGAGATGACTATTCTGAATTTGAAAAACTTGATGTTAAGATTTTTGGATTAAATCATGATGATGCAGAATCTCATAAGCAATTTAGAGATAAATATGATTTTCAGTTTGATATCCTTATTGATGAGGATAGAAAAGTAATCAAAGAATTAGGTTCAACTAAATTATTCTTTAAAACTGAAATCACCCAAAGAAGCTCAGTGCTTATAGATACTAACGGTAAAGTTATTTATGTTCACAAAGGACAACAAGATAATAAGGAAATACTTAATTTGCTAAAAAGTTAAAATTACTTTATTTATTTTTAATAGATATTATGGCTAATAATCAAAATCCAACTGAAGCGGGGTGGAGCGCTGAAGTTACAAACAAACATATTCCTATGGATGCAATATTAAAAGATGGAAATATCATCTTTACATTGCTTGTTCCTGGAGTAGATATCAGCGACTTAAATTTGGAAGCTGATGGTAATACTATCGAACTTTCAGGTATATTTAGAAAACCTTATGATGGTGAAAACTATTTACTTTCTGAAATTACTGAGTCTAATCATTGGGGAGAGTTTCATAAACAATTTGAAACAGCAGATCCATTCGATAGGGATTCTATAAGTGCGTCATTAGAAAAAGGAATTCTTAAAATAGTAGTACCTTTACTTGTTACTAAAGAGAGAAAGAAAATTGCCATTGCTCAAAAGTAATGTTATAATTAAATTATAGTTTATGATTGATTTAGATAAAGTACTGGAAAGTAAAGATTCATTAGAAGAAATTCAAAAGATCTTATCCTCCCAAACTGTAACAGGACAAACACCTTCAGGTAAAATAAAAATAATAATGACTTGTGACAAAGCTATTAAAGATGTGATTATCGATCCATCTTTAGCTATTACAAGCCCTGATCATGTAGCTGCTTTGTCTAAAGCAATTATTATAGCTTTTAATGATGCAGATTCAAAAATTTCTGAAAAAGCAACTTCATTAATCGAAGCAGCAACTAGTTAGATTTACTTATTTTTTCTAAAATAGAATCTTACTTATTAAACATAACCTCCTAACAGAGGTTATGTTTAATAAGTATTATTTTAAATTAAATTAAAATAATAATTTTTATATATTTTTTTCAAATAGATTACATAAGATAGAAAAGATCAGTATTTACAGATTTGACAAAAATTATTAGATTAACCATTGTTATGCAAAATATCAGATATATATTATTCTATTGAAGTCTAACTCAAAACTTCCCTATTTAATTATTAATTTATTATAACATTAAGACTATCGTTGTGGCTAGAGAACCCTATTTAATCGCATTTGATATTGGATCAAACTCTATCAAACTTGCAATCGCTAAAGAACCAACTGAAGAAAACCAAAAACTTCAGATTTTAGCTCTTGTAGAAAAAACCTCTAATGGGATAAAGAGGGGGTTAATTACTAACATGTCTGAAGCTACAGATTCACTAGTAGAGGCTATTGTACAGGCTGAATCTGTGATAGGACTACCGATAAGAAAAGCTATCTTTGGTGTAAATGGAATGCACATTGGGTATGTTAACTCTGAAGGGTTAGTAGTTGTATCTAGAGCGGATAGTGAAATAACCGAAAGTGATGTAGATAGAGTTATAACTGACTCGATGACAAAAGCTTTTGGATTAAATGGTCAAGAAATTTTGCATATAATACCTAAGTCCTTTACTGTAGATTCACAAGAAGGAATTAGATATCCTGTTGGCATGATCGGATCAAAACTACAAGCTAAAACATTGATTATTGGAATAGAAAATTCTTATTTCAGAAATTTTAACAAAGTAATATCACAAGCTGGGGTTGAGATTACAGAATCAATTTATACTCCTCTTGCTGCATCTGATTTTGTCCTATCTCAAAGACAAAAAAAAGCAGGAACGGTAATGATAGATATTGGTTATTCATCAACTTCTTACATATTATGCGAAAATGAAGAGATATACGCATCTGGAGTCATTCCTATTGGATCAGATCATATTACTTCTGATCTTGCGATAGGACTTGGTACAACTATTGAAATGGCTGAAGATATAAAAAAGAAATATTTAGATCTTTCAATTGATGTAGATACAACTATTTCAGAAATTGAAATGTATAACCCAGAAATGCAAACCAACGAAAAATTTGAAATGGAGCATATTAGAATGTATGCAAGATTTAGAGTTGAAGAAATATTTACAATGGTAAAAAACGAGTTAAGAAAGCTAGATAAGCTAGGTAAATTACCTGGTGGAGCTGTCTTGGTAGGTGGAGGCTCTAGTCTTAAGGGTATTGATCAAGTTGCAAGGGATACACTTAAACTACCTATTTTTAAATATCAATTTGATAGAACTAAGATTGATTTTGTACCAGATTACAATGGGGATCCGGCCTTTATAAATGCAATTGCTCTTTTACATTATTATTTATTTAGTTCAGACGACACTCTTACGGTAGCTAAAAAAGGAAGCCTGCAAAAAATGGCTAATCCATCAATCAATGTTAATGATTTTAATTCATTTCTAAAGAAAGTCTGGCCTTGGTAAATGTGAAAGACTATTTGTGTATATTCCAGTTTGACAAAAAGGTTTATAACTTATATTGTAAATATATACGTTACCATAGCTCAGTTGGATTAGAGCAAAAGCCTTCTAAGCTTTAGGCCGCAGGTTCGAGCCCTGCTGGTAACACCAGAAAAATAACCATTAGGTTTATTTTTTTTGATTAAAAATGATTTTTCATTGATATATGATATCCTTTTTTATGTTATCAGAGTCTATTTATAATACTTTCTTAATAGAGAAAACGGTATTATTTGTATCTCTACAAATAGAAATTTGGATAAGCGATATACGAATTTATAACTTATATTCTTGGATTTTTAAATCACTATTGACATAGATGTAAATTACAATTAAAATGTATGCCATATATGAATTCAATGAATCTTAAAGAGGAAAATACGAAAAACAACTTAATTACTAATTCAGCGAAAATTATTCTACCAATTTTAATTGTTGGATTGTTAGTTGGAGCTTCAATATTCTTTTTAAATACAACAAAATCAAATGAGGTGCCAAAGTCAGAATATATTACAACATATCAAGCTCAAGATTTGGATAAATTGAGTGATAAACAAGTTAATATTTTGTACTTTGCAAAAGATGGAGAAGTTTCTACTAAAGTAATAGAATCTAATCTAAGTGCTACAAATAATGATACTCCTAAAGGAATTAAGATTTACAAAGTAGATTTTAATAACGAGGAGCTTAGAAATAAGTATAATGTACAGTGGCCAAACACTTTTGTTAGAATTGATAAAGATAAAAATATTATCAAAGCTAATTATTCGCTTACAAATTGGGATGATATATTAAGACTAGCCAAGTAGATTGAATTATCCCATTAAAATGCTTCTGTTATAGAAGCACTTTTTTTAAAATTTTAAACTTAAATTATTTATAATATGAATTATATCACAATAGAAACAAGGGAGGACTTATACAAAATACTTATAAATATAGAGAAAAATAACCCAAATTATAATGGTAGAAGCTGGTTTGATAGTTTTAAGTTAAATCTATATAAAAAATTTCCAAACTATTTAAAACGTAGACTGACCAAAAAAGTAATTGATTCCAGAAAAGGATTGTTTACAATAATAAAAAATGATTTTCCATACTCAAAACTTCTTAAAAATAAATCAATAGAGCATTACATTGTTTGGAATACTTTAAATTTACCTTCTGAAGAAGAAGTATTAATTGATGAGGTTGAAAAATGGTTAGATCAAAATTTTATAAATAGGAGATGGTATTTATTACATAAAAATTCACCAAGTTTACGATCCGTAAAATGGATTGAACACTATCATTTATTTATTGCTTTATAGACTTGATGAGTAAAGATATTAATACAATAATTGGTGAGAAATACTTATTGACAATTTTTACGTAATCGTTAAAAAATAATATAGAATTACTTATTTAATGTAAGTTTTGATAAAATAAATTTGAATCATACACTTTTCAGCGCTTAAATCAAGTAAAACAAATATTCTATTTCTATGTTTTTTAATGATATCTCCTCTTACTATTGGATTATTGGTACTTTTTGTGTTGCTTTGATTGATTTTATGGTTATTTTTCTTGCAATAATAAAATCAAGAACTGTGGTTGAAAATGATAAAGAAAGTGATTTTGCAATTCTTGTTCCAATTTTTAACAAAATTGACTATTTAAAAAATGTCCCATTCTTGGCTGAGTATGGAAGTGGTGTATACATTCTTACAACTAACAAAGAAACAGAAGAATTTAACGAATCTCTTGAAAAGATTTGCAACTTAAACAATTTCAAACTCTTTAAAGCAGATATTGCTGAAAACCAAGAAAAAACACCTTGGTTACTATTTTCAATTGCGTTGCATGGTAAAAGTAGTAATTCTGATATGATAACGAACAAAACGATTGTTTTAATTGATGGAGATACATATACAAATGAAGATCTGGGTAAACTTGTGTTCACATTAAACAAAAATCGATTTGATTTGGCCTCGGTAAAGGTGATGCCAGATATGCCTTTTTCAATTACTGAAAGACTTCAAAAAATTGAATATTTGGTTGCAATGCAAGCTAGATATCTATTTCCATATCTTACTTCTGGAGCTGCATTGGTAGGTCGAAGAGAAGTGTTGAAAAGATTGTATGCTCGACATTCTATGTATTTTCAAGGTGGAGATATTGAACTGGGAATTATGGGTAAAAAAATGGGATACAATGTAGGTCACATTCCTTTTGAATTCTTTACTGAAGTTCCTGATAATATGATCTCCTTAACTAAACAAAGACTTTCTTGGGCGTCTGGTACTTTTAGATTATTTGTGGTTAATATTTTTCAAAATATTAGAAATCATGGATGGGAAGTTTTTTACACTCTTGTATTGATTTATTTAATGCTGTATATCAAGGTTATGAATATGATTGTTTATTTCCCAATAATATTTATAACTGGATTTATATCATATGTAATAATCCTAAGTATAGTAACTTTTAAAGAATTTAGTCTCACAACTATTCTTGCTCCATTCTACAGCATTTTCCAATCATTTATTCTTTTACCTTTAGGAGCGCTTATTTATTTAAGAAGAGTAATTCTTTCTAGAAATATTGGTTGGATAAGCACTTCTAACCCTAAAAGAAATGCTAAACTATTAGTTGGTAACCACTCCTTGTATTCTAATGCATTAGAATTAAATGGAAAATAGTTTATTAAATTAGCAAAAAAATTAATTCTAAATGTATACTTTTTGTTGTTAATTAGAAATAAAATAAAACCTTAAGAGGTTTTATTTTTATTCTAAATTATTAAAATTCTAAATATTCAACATCTGCTTGTGATGTTTTAACGGTAAGATAGCCGTCTTTTTTTAACTTTTTAAAAATAAGCCACGAGGTTAGTGAAGTGATTAAGTTGTAGAAGGTAAATGTTGCTAACAAAATTAAGAATAGAATTGTGGAAATAAATAATGAGATTCCCTCATTCTTTCCTAAAATTGAGTATATCTTTAATGGATTGGTAGCTGAGCTCTTAGAATTGATAAAATCTTCTAAATTATGGGCGTATGCGCGTTTAATTATAGTTTTGATTGTATCCTTGGTCATCGGTGTAGTTAACTTAACAGTACTTGAAGCAGTATCTACTCCAAATTCAGACTTTGCTAAATTAGCTAGAGTAAGCTTTGCGTACTCGTTTAATTTGTCCTTACAAATGTCATCGGATTGTGTTGGAGAAGCTTTACAGTAAGTCTTGTCTGCAAAATTATCATAGTATGTTTGTCTTGAAATTGAAGAACTCTCAGTCTTTAACATCAAAAAATCTTGGAAAGTAAGTGGTTTTTTATCTTCAGTAATTGTACCATCAACTGCCTTAAGCAGTCTTTCGTTAATGATAGCTCTTCCTAATAGGGCGGTTCTAACTGAAGGGTCAAATAAAGATTTGTATATTTGTGGTTTATCTATAGTATTTTCAATATATTGAGGACCTCCTTGAGCATTGATTCCCATATAAGCTCCGAAAGTTACTAATAAGAATCCAGATAAAATTAAAAGTTTTTTGGTTTGATAAATAACAGATTTAAAAATAAATACTCTATTTAATATTAAAGAATTTTCCATTTCTAGAAATGCAATAAAAATTAGAAACAAAATTAATATACCAGCTAACCAAGCAGATCCAGTTAAAATTGATCCAGTAAATAAAGCGATAATAAAGTATGGAATACCAATTCCTAATAAATGTACCCAGATTATATTTCTTGATGTTTTAAAAATAAATGAAAAGATATTAGAACTAACAAATAAAACAAATACTATTAGAAAAAAAGGAATAGCCCATAATTGTAAATTAATTATCAACCAACCAGAAATCAACAATAAAAATCCTGATACACATGAAGTAACAATTGATATCATACTCTTTTTGTCATGATTTTCAAGGAGATCAATTCTTTGATTGTTTAATTTAATAATATCTTCTAATTTAACTTTATCATCTGTTTTGGGCTCTACAGAAGTTGTAACTTTTTCTTCAAAAAAGTCAGGAAATGTATTTTGATTTAGCATAATTTTTTCTTATAACGATTGGATAAATATACTATAAAATAACTTTTAAATAGTTTTTATGTCAAATAAATGATAATCCTTTTAATTACTAATCTATTACTTTGTTCCAAAACAATAAAGCACGAATTGTTGCAATTTTTTAAAATTTAGAAAGTTTTAAATATTTTTTGTAATGGGAGTAAAATTATATTAAAGTAATTACCTAAATATAATATAAGTGTAAATATTAAAATAATTAATAAAATTTGGATTATTTTTATATTTATATTCTTAGAAAGATCATTATATATATAAAGAATTACAGAGTATGGTGCTAGACAATAGGTTATTAATGTTTTTATTAAAGCAGGTGCTTTATCAAAATTTTCAATGATATTCATAATATTATTATATTTAGTATTTTTTTTTTAAAAAGTAAAATTCCCATCAAAAGATGGGTTAAATGTTTTTTTAAAACCTAGTGGTTTCTCCATTGATTTTGAAACGAATTATGCATTCCATAAAAGTAATCTTGAGTGTTTTGATATCCTTGTTTACCATATTCATAGCCAGTTTGGACTCCCTGAACGCAACGTCCTTGCCAAATACACTCGTCAATCATTTTACCTTTTACAACCTCCCATCCAAATTTTGCTAAGCCATTTGCATTTGCAGGTTCACCACCAAAACTTAATTGTGGTAGTAAGGTTGTGTACTTTTCTTCTAAGGATCGATTCGAATCAGATGCAAGATTTGGCAGGGTGGCCAAATTTGAATCAGAAAGATTTGAAGTAAGTAATTGATCGTAAGATTCTTGTGTGTTTGCTGTTTTGATCGGATTCTGTGAGGGAGATACTGTAGTTAAAAAAGCTAATACTCCAACAGCAAGTGCGGTTGCAGTTACTGTTACAGTTTGAAGAGACTTACGGAAAAAAGAAGAAAACATTTGAAATACCTCGAATTGTAATTTACTAATGTAACTAGTAATTTTATAAAAAATTGCATTTTAAAAGTCAAATTTTCAAGTTAACAGTGTTTTTATTATGTAGTTTATATTAACCTCTTTTAATTCAATTATCCCATAAATTAGGTTTAGGATTTGCATGATATGTAACAGTTGTAACTACCTCAACCAATATTCTTTCAAGTTCAGAATCTGATGTTTTGAAAATATCAAACTCTTCTACTGAAACATAAAACAATTCTTGATCTAATGAATCATTAAATCCAACTTTATTTACTATCAACGAATTCCCTTTTTTGTAACCAGATAAGAAAATTCTCCTTCCCTTTAAATGTAAATCGATTAAGTTATGTAAATTAATAATAAACTATTATATTCTTCGATTTGAAAAATAAAAGCTGATTGGATCAGAAGTTTAATAACATTATCTGTGTGATTCTGATCAATTAACAATTTATCGAATGTGTCACAAGATACAATAATTCTATTATTTAAATCTGAGTGATTAGTCCAAATTGCACGAACTTTGTTTAACATGATATCTCCAAAAATTCAGTTTTGTTTATAATTACTACGCTAATAAAAAATAACAGTCAAAAAAATAAATTCACAAAAGTGAATTAAATAATTTATCTGAACAATTAAGTTAAATGAAATGTCTATGTAGATCGTAAAAATCAAGAACAGTGCTACAGTTAAATGTAGCAGGTTTTGTATTTGGTGAGATATAACATGTTTTATAGCCTGCGCTATTAGCATGATATATGTCCATTGAATAATTGTCTCCGATTGAAATTATTTTGGCTGGATCTTTGGCAACTCTCTCAGCCAATTCGAGAAAAATCTTTGTCTCGTGTGTAACTTTTGGGGGAGAGTAGTGGGTATTGAGCCATGGATGATAAATATCAAAGTGATATTCAGGGTCTATACCAGTTGATTGAAGAACTTTTCTGCTTAGGTTCTCAGGGCAGTTTGAAAGGGCTAGAATTTGAATATTACTTTGTTTGTAATGTTCAAGCATTTCCACTACTTGTGGATTGGTAACAAAATATTGATCCGTAGTTCTGTTTTCAGTGTGTGAACGAAGATAGTCAAATGCTCTATCGTACATTTGCCAATTAATTAGTGAGTAATCAATGCCTAATAACTTGCAGATAGTTGTTAAATTGCCTTTGTCTAACAAAACTTTTTCTGCCCAATTGTTTTTTCCGATATAATAATTGTTGATTGAATTAAATTGATCTTCGTTAATACTAAATGTTGACATAATGTATTCTTGAATATGAATACCTATATCATCATAGAAAGTTTTATCTTCAGGAACTACAAGCGTAAAGTCTATATCAAAAACAATTGCTTCGATACTAGCCAGTGCATATTCTTGATAGCGTGTTAATTGTGACATAATAACTAACTCAAAAAGTTACTTAAACGGCATAAATATAATTAATTCTTTTTTGGTAAATAGTCAATTTTTACTTTTCAAATTTCATTTATCCTAAGGTGTGTGAAATATTGAAGAAGTAAAATAAATAACAACCAATTATTAATGGTTGTTATTTAGTAAGTTCTGCTAAGTAAGTATCAAAGTCGGATGTCGTAAAATCTTTTGTTTTGTCAGTAAGAGTAGATCTTTCTCTGTCTGAAGTTATTCGATTTAATTTGCTGTCTTTGATAATAAATCCTCCAGGTGTTCCTGAAATTCTAGTTTCCTTGTCTGTAAAGCCTTCGATCACGGGGAATTTAAATTCAAAGTCTTTTTGTTGTTGAGATACGATTGATTGGATCGCAGATTCATTAGATTTTGCAATAATTAAATCTTTATTTAATCCTATCTCTTCTGCATATTTTAAGACTGTGGCTCTATCTAGTACTGTAAGGTTTGCTGTATCTTTGTAAATCTTTTCGGTTAATTCATACCCTTTTTGTGAGATATTTTCTGCAGCATAGATTAATCCGATAGCTTCTTTTGAAAATGTGTGAGGAGAAACAGCGCGGACATATTTATATACGAATCTTACCTTGTCATAATATTTTTCAAACTCTGCTGATTTTGTCTTAGATAACGATTGGCAACCAGGGCATTGTGGGTCTTCGAATAGTACTACGGTTATATTAGAATCTTTTTTACCTCTGACTATATCATAATCTCTGATAAGTTGTGAGTAGCTTGATGCATCAACTGATGATGTATTAGGAGCTATTATTTTTGGCACAAGAAATACTAGTGCAAAAACTGCGATTAAGATTGAGGCTAGAATTATAGCAATGTTTTTATTATTTTTGATAGTAGTCATAAGTGACTCACTTTCATATGAATAGTTACTCATAAGTTATGGTACAAATCTGTTAAATATATAGGGTCTTGTCAAATTGCAGGAAATTCTAATTATGCTTTTCAAAAAATATTAGTATTAAAGCTAGGAGAACAGTAATTTTTACTATATTTTTGTAAATACACAATTAAGATAATCTAACTTTACTGATGAATTAAGATTAACTAAATCCATTTTATAATTATTTAAAATACTTAAATCAGTAATAATATCAACTCTATTTATTGACAAAAGTATCTCAGAGCCTTTTTTAAACTCTATTGGGTCCATTGAGAATTTTGATTTTAAAAAAATATTTTCATTCATCACAGCTACTACTTTACGAATCTTATTTTTTTCTTCGAATCTTGATAGTATTGTAAAATCATTATCACTCATACCAAGGTCTTTTAATGTGGTTGAGATATAATTATAATATAAGTTATTGGGTTCATAGACTTTGTTTTTTTCCATTTCAGGATATTCTTTTATAAGATCTATTATTAAAAAATCACCTAACGATAGAGATTCTGAGATATTTCTAAAAACACGATTTGGAGATGAAAGGTTCGATACTGTTGATCCTATAATCATAAAAATATTAATACTGTTGGTTTTATTAGATGTATATTTAGTATCTAAAATTATATCGTAAATATCAGTTTGTTCAATATCAACTTGTTCATAATTATAGTTGATTGTAGGGTAGAGTTTTTTGAATTTAAGTTCATTAATACTTAATAATTCAGTAGAAATATCAATTGCTGTATAAGATTCAACAAGTGAAACTGAGTGCAGTTTATCAATAAACGGATTAGAAGAAATTAGGTCCATTGGTCCTAATTCAATAATATTGTAGGTAACATTATGCTCTTTTGCATATGATAAAAAGAATTCAAGATTGTTGGCTAGTAATGATGATCTTAAAACATTTTTTTTCCGTGATTGTTGATATAGATAATAGTTCAAATGATTCTCTCCTAAATATGCGAACTTTTGATTAATTAGTTTTGAGTTTTTTAAATCCCTAATTAATTCTAGGTGAAAATTAAGATTGTACTTGTCATCAAATATTGTTGGAATTTGAATTGTTTTGTACTTGGTTGGGTTTTTAAACTTAGATTTGTCAGAAGTTAAGTTATGTAAAATAAGTTTATTTAACTCTGTTTTTTTTATTTTATAATCTTTATTGTGTACCAATAACTCAAGATTCAACTTGCCTTGTTTAGCTTGATCAATGTACCTTGATATAGACATTGCAGATATACCAAGTTCATCAGCCAATTCTGAATTTTTATAAAAAAGTGATTGATCCATATTTATTAATAAATAAAACAAATCTTTTTTAAATTGACAAATAAGTTAAGTGTTGAAAAACTTGTGATTGTAATAATTTGTAATTTAAATTATGGATGAAATCAAAACTGGTAGTTGGAGAGAATTTGAAGTTAAGTACACTCTTAACTCAAGTCCTGCTTGGTTTGGTAAGGAAAAAAATGAAGTATTTTGTGAATTATATAAAAATGGAAAGTTTGTGTGTAAAATCTTTTTAGATGTTAGCGAAATAAAAGAAACCCAAAATTAATTGGGTTTTATCTTTTATTTAATGTTTCTTGAAAATCTCTTTTTTGCTGAGATAGCAGCAATTGAAAGTAGAATAAGAATCAGAGTTGTTATAGCAACTTGTCCTCCAGTTCTTACAGTTTGAGTTGGATGTAAGATTGGTAATGGGATTGGTAATGACATAATTTCTAGCATTTGCGGAGTAATTACATCATCATCGCATAACTCTGGGTTATTAGTTGCGTTAGTCATCAATGGGTCCTTAGCACATGTTGGAAGTGGAAGAGTTGGATTAGCT
>JAYUKV010000022.1:0-5250 GCA_043764135.1 bacterium
ATATTAACTAAAAATTCATTTTCAGTTACTTTATTATTCATAAATCTAACATTTATCTTGAATTAAATCATGTCAATAAAAAGTGTTAAGTCTTCAGAAATAGTATTTGACAATTGGTATAAAATAAGCTATTATTAGTAAGCAAACGTTCATTTAAGTTAAGGTTAAGGTTAAAAAATGGATCCTGTAACAATTACTGTTATCGTACTCGTTTCTGGTGGTGCAGCTACTGCGGCTGGTGTAAATCCAATTTACATTATTCTTGGAATTGTTTCAATGATGGCTGTATTATTCTTGCCAATTGCAGGAGTTTTGACTGTAATTTCTGAAGTTCAGCGCGGTACTTTAACCCACGAGACAGTTTTAGCATTGATATTTTCAATCGGTCTTGTTTCTTGCTTTTTTATGCCAGATACATTTTTAGTGGCTCTTTTGTATGGAACATCTTCTTTTTTGGATTAATTGCAGTTTCTGAATTATTGCCAGCTCCGTTTTCATTCATTTTGATGTACGGTGGTATATTTGCATTTGTCGCTCTGTTTTATGCAAAGAGGGCAAATCTCTAGTTTAATAATTTTTCAACTCACTCTATATATGTATACATAAATATAGAGTGAGTATTTTTTTTATTGTTTCTAATGTGATTATTTTTAATCATTAAACTTCAAATATTATTTGGAATATTTAATTATATGGAATTGAGGTGTTTAAAATTGGTGAAAATTTTAAATAATTCTTTCGGAAATTATAAAATAAAATTTATTTCAAAAAAAAACGAAGCATTATTGAACCATATAAAATTCTAAACTATAAAAGAATAAAATTTTAACAGATTAAAAATATATTTTTGTAATTTATATTTTATTAAAAGTATTTTCTACTATAGAAAACTGTTAAACAAATTATACTTTTATTTTGGTAATTTACATATTAACGCTGTTAACTTGTATATACTGTTTTCTTGTGATATAATTTACACATGAATAATTGTCCTCCCTTTAAGATTTTGCGAATACTCTCTATTGGTCTTATTTTCTTAATATCTTTATTTACTGTAAAAACATTTGCCTTGGACAATCAGAGCGTGGTTAATCTTTTAAACCCTACTGTAGCTGCTGGCTTTGACATTGGAGCTCTTATTAGTAGGTTAATAGGGTGGTTGTTTGGGTTCTTGGTTGTGTTACTGTGGATTGTTTCTAGATTACTATCCTTCTTGTTCCAGTTTTTGGGGGGGATAATGTATGGTTTTTTTATCAATAATCCTCTTGATACAGAACTTGATCAGATAAGACAATTGTGGAGTTTTCTGGTAGATTTTGGTAATTTATTGGTTGTATTCAGTTTTATTGCATTGGCAATTACATATCTATTTAATATCAAAATTCCTGGAATGAGTAACAAAGGCGGTTTAGGTAATTTCTTTGGTGGTATTGTGATTATTGCTTTATTGCTTAATTTTTCACTTACTTTTACTTCTGCTTTTGCAACTACTGTACATAATATTGGTATCGGTTCAATCTTTTTTACTTTGGATAGTAGTAAGACTGCTAAACTAGATTTATCTACACAGAGAAATTTTAATAGAAGTATTAGAGATGCGGGTTCAAGTTTTTTTATATCTGTTACTAATAACTTTGTGGAAAATGTTTCATGTTTAGGTACGGGGATAGTAAAATTAAAAACTGGTGATAAATCTATGGCAGAGATATGTGAATTTCATGTCAAAGATCAAAAAGGTTCTATTGATCCACTCAAGTTAATCTCGGCATCTGATGGTAGTCCTCAGGCAACGAATTTCTATCTCACCGCCTTGATTCGTGAGATTGCAACAATTATCCTCTTGGGGGTAGGATGTTGGGTGATATATATATTGCTAAAAGTTGCGATTTTTAGGCTTGCTTATTTATGGTTGGTTGGGATTTTTGCTGGTCCTGCGCTTGTTGCTGCATTTTCTCCTTTTGATTCTTTTAAAAAATATTTTGATACATGGTTAAAATGGTTAGTAACATTCTCTACAATGATGATTATATTTGTTTATGGATTCTATTTATCATCTTATGTTGCTCAAATACCAGTTGAAAACAAAGATTCTAATTATGAAGCGTTGCCAAGCATCTTAGAAAGTCCAGGGATTTTCGTATCGACTTTGGTTAACAATATGGTTAGTCTAGTTGTTCCTAATATTATGTTTCCAATTATAGGATTGGCTATATTATATTTACTAGGTAAATACTTGGATGAAACTTATCAAACGCATGCTGCTTCTGCTCTTAAAGCGGGGGGTGAGTTAGTAAGTAAGACTCGAAAAAATGTTTCCGATGCAATTGCAGCGCCAGGTAAAATAGGAAGCGCAGCGCTTAGAAATACATCTAATTTGGCTGGTAAGGCTTTTAGTTTACCTGAAAGAGGTTTAGGTGAACTAAGAACAGGGTTAGGTAATGCGACATTAGCTGCATCTGCTGCAGCTAGAATGATTGGTGCTAAAAATATAGCCAATAGATTAGAAGGTTCTGGAATTAGCGGTCTAGGAAGAGCTGCGGTCGATAAACAAAAAGCGCAACAGAAAATACAAGCTTTTAAAGACTTCGGTGAAATGAAAGGATTGAAGAAGTCTAAAGCAGAACAAGAATATCTAGGTAAAATGAATAACTTAGAAGTACTTAAGGCTTATGGAGCTTCTGAATCTTCTATAGCAGAAGAAGCAAAAAAAGCTGGAGTTTCACAAAAAGTTATTCAGCAGGGTCAAGAAATGGCCAATTCGAATAAATACGAGTCAGCACCTGGGGGAAGAAGTTTTAACGATGTTTTAAGAGATACAAAAATGCAATTTGCTCAAGAAAGCAATAAAAAGAATTTTCAGTCTCAGTTTGATGATACTAAAAGAAACCTAAAACAAGAAAATGAAAATCAAAAACAACAAGCTGAAAGTCAATATTTATCAAAGAGTCAAGAGTTAGTGACAAGTTATGAACGAGAAAAAACTAGGTTGACAGGCATTATGAATGATCCTAGTTTATCTGATAGTGAAAAAAATAAGAAAGTAACAGAATTGAGGAATTTAGAATCTAATCATACAAAAGACCTAGGAAAACTAACTGCTAGTTATACAAAAACTAGAGATCAATTACAAACTACTGATGATGAATTTAATAAGGTAGCTACTAATGTTGTAAATACAAAATTCCTCGAAGATAATCCTGATGTTGAAAGAAGAGCTACAAGAAAAGCTTACGAAGAAAATAAGGATATTCAAGGATCATCTACAACTATTTCAAGTAATAAAATCAAATCAAAAGAAAAAGCGGATAGGATAGACTCAGCTGCAGAGCTTGTATTTTCAAAGTTAAAGGCGATAGATGAGTCTGACAAAAATGAAACAGACCCAACAAAAAAACTTTCACCAGCTAAAAAAGAAGCTATGAGAAAAGCAATTTTAGAATCAACTATCGATAATCAACAAGGTGGTGCTTATACAGCCAAGATTAAAAGATTAGCGGAGACTAAGTATAAGAATTTCAGATCTAATCCATATGATAATGATGAATCATAATATTAATTTATATGTCTAACCAATACCAAAATCTAGAAAATCCATTCAAGTATCCAGAGCTTGATTGGTACACAACCAATGATATGTATTATTTCCTTGATTTGTTAACTCAAGCAGGGTTTGGTAAAGAATATCTTGATTTCTTACTAATGGGGTATAATGATTGTACTTCTAATAGGGAAAGAGATGAGTATCTCTACGCTCAATTAATTGAGCTGGGAGTTGATAATGTAGATGAGTTTGGTGCTCCTATCAATGCCATTGCGGATTTACTTAATCAAGTTGAGGATGAGAATTTTCCAAAAGTATTATACTTGGTAACCAATCCAGATCAAGCTCAAATTCCAACTGACTTTAATGCATTTAATTATCCTGATTATTTCAAATATTCTTCACAAGAAGAAGAGGATTATTCATCAAGAGAGGTTTACAATGAAGTCTTAAAGAAAGCACTTGATGTAAGAAATAATAACCTTGATGCTCGTAAATTCAATACATCACTTACTACAGAACAAGTAGTCGCATTAGCAACTAACAAACTTAAAGTGATGAATACAGAACAAGAAAATATGGTTGATAAACTAGAAAATGATCTTAATTTCTCTCCTAATTCAATTATAAATAGTCCTGTAAGTAATTCTGACATTGAAGCTGCACAAGAATTAACTTCTTTATCTCCTTCAAAGCTTGATAACTTGCTAGAATCAAAGAAAAAAGTAATAACACAAAAACCTCAATACAACTTAAATGATTTGTTGAATAAAGAAGAATAAGCCTCGGAGGGCTTTTTTTTATATTTACTTAATTATTTTTTGATTTATCTAGTTTCTCTAGAAGATTCTTAATTAACAATATTTAATAGTGGTTATAGTAGTGATTACTGCTCCAAATAGCTTAAGATGTCACTAGATACTTCCTGAACAGTTCTATTAGCTATTATATCATTGATAATTAATCCTCCTTGGCTGTAGATATCAAGTATATCATTATGATGGCCGTACATGTTTTTTATTCTTGTTGTAGAGATTGGGACCGATTCATCATCTGATCGTTGATAAGGTAGTTGATCTGATTGTGCATGTTTGAGAGCTTCTTGATATGAAGGAAATGGTAGATTATTATTAGGTAGGTACCATCTGCCTGTAATTCTTTCTAGAGCTTTATCATGATCAAGAATAAGATGAAAAAACTTTGTTTTTATTTTATTATCATTTATTATATTAACAAACCATTTAGCCTCCTCTGTAAGAGATCCTGGCTTATCAATTACAAAGTTAATATTGTTTTTTATATTGTATAAAATTTTATCTTGGAGTATATAAAAAAAATCTTCTGTAAGAATTGGTTTTCCACTTATTAAATCATCATTAACTCTTGCTGCTCGAGCAGAATTGAAGTTATTCTGATTTAGATTATATTTAACAAAATCTCTAAAGGACTGACCAAAATCTAAAAACTCATATTTTAGTTTATCTTTTAGCATATTTGCTTGTGTTCCCTTACCGCTTCCTGGGGGACCATATAGTATTATTAGTTGTGGTAAATTAGATTTTTGTAACATAGATAAGCTTGTATACTTATCACAAAATAGTCAAAGTAGTTAATTCTAGCTTTGACAAAAATTAATAAATATCCTAATCTTGTCTAAAGTCATCCAAGTAAGTCCTTAATTTTGTTTAATTTTGATCTAATAATTAAAT
>JAYUKV010000023.1:0-5230 GCA_043764135.1 bacterium
GGTAATCAGAGTAGAGATCTAAAGTTGGTTTATCCAAAATCATGAACTATTATTGGGAGGTTTTGGTTTGTTGTAAAGTTGGTTGCGAAAGGTGAGTTATCTTATTTATTATTTGAATGCCACAATCATTTGTCAAAGAACTATAACTGTGCTAAAGTAATAGTAAAACAGATAGTCGTAGGCAAAGTAGGCAAAACACAATGGTTAATATCCTTGATCGTTCACATGTTCGTTTGAATGACGCACTATACGCTTATTTTTTGAATCCCAAAAATAATAATTGGCAAAAAATTCAATTAGCAACAGTTACTGTTTTTGTTGAAGATGTTGACTTCCTGATGGATATCCCATACAGGAAAGGCAAGATTGAAACACAGCAGATTTTTGTTGGGCGTATACGTAACATACAACCAAACCAAATTGGTACATTCTCTGAATGTTTCTTCATGCTCGATCCTCTGGACCAGCTAGAGAATTACACACCTCTTGTTTACCAAGCATCCAACATTGGAATGCTCGATTTTTATAAAAAACTAGCGGTTCCAGGCAAGCACAGCACTTACTACTTTGAAGTAAATATCAACGGTGAAGTTTTTTTAACCAAAGCTGATCTTGAAGTATTTTTTCTTTAAAATTCCACACTTTAAAACTCTCAAACTTATTCAGTTTGGGGGTTGATTTTTGACTTGACAATAGGTGTAATTTAAGCTATTATTAAGATAGTTAAATCCGTTAAATTCAAAGGCAGGAATACACAATGGCACGTATTAACACAAAAGATGCAATCATTGGCGCGATGGTTTTGATTCCAATTTCTGGAGCATTTATCGCAGGAGCTAGTTACTTCGGCTCAATTGGAAACAATTGGACAGTTGAGCAAGCGGGCAAAAATGCCAGAAACTATCTCGAAGCGACAAAGCAAATTGATTATAAAATTGCACCACCTAAGTCTGACACAGACCGGGATGGCAATACCAGCGTTGCTGTCAGCCTAAAGGATAAAGACGGTAACTTCAAAGTAATCGTGCTTCGGTGTGATAACCGATGGTTTATCCAAGGATCTTGCAACCCTACCGAGGATATTAATGGTTCTCGATTGAACCAATCAAACTCTAAAGGTCGTAGCAGTCTAAACACTTGGCTGACCGCTATCACGGGGTCTACGGATTCTATAGTCAAAAATAGAGCATCTGCTTATCTGCAGGCTCTCATGCCTGTAGCAGTCAATGGTGCTATCATCGAAGTCAAATACAATTCTGACGATGACGATAACAATACTGTGACTGTGTTGCTTCCCGGGCAATCACTCGAGCAAGCAACAACCTTGCGTTGCGATAATCAATTCGCTACGTTCGGATTCAATTACAAAGGAGGTTGCGTGCCTACACAAACCTACACAGGACGATCTGTTCTTCCTATCCGATAGATCACAATGATCTAAATTTCGTTAACCCTGCATTCCAATATGGAAAGCAGGGTATTTTTTTACCATATTTATCTTTAAAAACAAACAACCTACTAATCATCATGAATAGTAGGTTGTTACTAATATTATTTTACTTCAACGGTTATACTCTTAAACTTCAATGGTTTAAAATTATTAATTACTATTGTTCTTAAGTCTTCAATTGTATAATAGTCTTTTTTACGATCGTAGTTGTGGACTTTAGTAGCTTGGGCAATGATCTTGCCATCTACTTGGAGTTGGAGATCTTCTTTGTATGACTTCTTGTCGTATTTCTTCTTGAACGCTTCAAAGTCTTGATTTATCTTTTGTTCTGCTTTGGTAGAGCGATATTGGTATTCTAACTCTTCATCTAGCCTGTGTTCAATCTCTGCAAGTCTCTTATCAATATTCAGATCAGACTTGTGGCTTTTGAGACCGTCAATAAGGAATTTTAATTCTTGATAGTCTTTGTCTTGAGAGTTTGATCCGCAGTTTAATAACAGTTGGTGTAACTTATTATCCAAACTTTGAGAATCAACATATTCAATAGCTTGGGCTATCACATCCTTTTTACCCATTGCCTTATTAATTCTTGAAATAGCTTGATTACTAGAGATCTTATCCTCGGACCAATGAATAGACAAATTATTATTAAAATCAATCAAGAAATATGGATAAATAAACTCACCAATCATATATTCAATAGCTTCTGGCAAAACAGGTACACTTGTTAGTTGTGTAATATTGCCTATCAATTCTTCATCATTGACATCTAGAGCTGATTTTAACAATTGTTTTTTTAATGTTGATACCAAATCCTTAGAAGCTTCTTTAAGCGGCTTATAGACGGTATTAGATCCTTGTTTGTAAGGAGTTAGAACTTTGTATTTAAAAGCTGAAGTTATTTTATCAATTAATTTTTTATCTTGTAAGTCATTAAACTTAAGATCTATAACAGGGCTTATCGCTCCTTTTTTTAATTCTACGTACTTAACTTCGTGCCCATCAATAGTAGTAGGACAAGACTTCTGAATCTCTCTTAGAGTTGGAGTGTCCACTACGTCTTTAATATCAAGAACAATAGGTATAAGCAGGTCCAGATTAGTAATATCATCAATTAATAACCTAGAATAATAATAATCACTTAGAAAGTCTTTACTTACTAATTTAGGATCATAGCACTTCACCCTATTAATAACCGACTTGTTTAACTCAACAAAATCTTGTTTACACTCAAAAGTCAGATAATTGCTTAACGCTTTGACCGCATACTCATCATTATCAAATCTTGCTGTAAAACTATCTAGAATAGTACTGGAATTATACCCTTTGTAATTACGATTTATCTTAACCCTCCCCTGACCTGTCTTGGGATCATATTTGTCGATCAACAAAACTTCATCTTTAATCGTAAATCCATTAGGCACTAGATCATCAAACTCTACTGGAATAGCTTCAGTGATAGTCATCGCACCGCTTACTATAGCCATATTGGAGGCTATAATATATATACTAGGCTTAAGGAAATTAAGCACACTAAAACTACTTAGATTAAATACATTCTTACTTGCCAAATGCACATATTCATGAGTCGCCCTTGTTCTACCTTGAACTGTCTTGCGGAATTCGAATAGACAATCACTTAGAGAAACTCTTGCAAGATACGAAAAGTCTATCTTATCATTTAAAGAATCAGTATCCAAGGTTGAAGATGATACATATTCGTTGATTTTTCTCTTAAGAGCTTTGGATGAAACCATGGCTTCTTGGAATGTGCCATAATTTACACCACACATAACAGCATCATCAAAATTTTCAATATTTTGAGTCATGTATTCGAATACTTCAAGATCGCTTTTTACACCTTGTGATTTAGCAAGTTTATACACAAATGCATTGTAAATCTCTTTAAGTTCCATATCTACAAGTGAACTTCCACGACTTGCAAGACAGAATACATCGCATAATCTAGCCCAATAACTAGTATTAAGAGAGTTATACAACATTAATCCAAAATCTAGATCAAGACCAATATCTATCAAGAAAGTACCAAAATCAGTTATATTCTCATTTTCATCTAAGGCTTCTAAGACTTGTAGTTTTTCTATTGATTGTTTGATTCTGTCTATATCAATAACTACTGGCGCTATAAATTCTAGGAGGGTTTTAGGGATAAATGGGAAGTTTTTTAACTTTTGAATTCGTTTAAGGACCCTTGAACATTGAAGAATCATGTAAGTTGGATCGTTGTTGTTGAGGGAGTTATCTAGGCCTTTTTTGAGTTTACTAATTGGCTGGAGGCACATTCCAACTACCGGTCTTGTATCATTGATCGCTCTACCTGCTCTACCAAAGGCTTGAGTAACATCAAAAGCTGTACTAACACCTACACCAAGAATATCTCTACGGGTAATGTTGTTGTAATTTCTTCTATTAGATAGACCTGAATGAATTACTCTATTAATTCTCAATTCATCTGAGAAATTGATACCTCTACCAATAATATCAGTTGCTATTAAAACACCGATTTTATCTTTTGAAATTGGTGTATTTATATCTTTTTTTAACTCTTCCATGTCTTTTTTTGAGTGGAGAGTTCTAACTTCGAGTTGTTCTTGGAATTTGTTAGCTAGTATTGCAGCCATTCTTTCTACAGAGGAGATAGTAGGTAAGAAGACCAGAACAGCTTCATTAGGTATGAGAACATTCTTGCCAGTAATCATTAGTGTTACAGCATCGATTGCGAAGTTGATGTAGTCAATTGCGTTTTTTGGACTAGCCAGATCTCTAGATTTGGCCTCTAGATCAGTTACGTAAAGTTGTTGAATAGGTCTTGGTCTTGAGTGAGAAAGATCAGTAAATATTGCTTCCTTATTAACCGTAAACAATTGTCTAAATCCATCAATATCAAGTGTTGCCGACATAAGAATTATCTTGAGTTCTGGCCTTACTTGGTGTAACCATTTGAGAACTGGAATCCATCTTACTTCTTGCCCGGCACTTATTACATCAGCTTCATCTAGGATTAATTCTTCATAATTAGATAGAAGTGGGTCAATCTTGAGCATTTCGTACAATTTACCATATGTATAGATTGTTCCTATATTCTCAATCTCTGTCATATCCCCTTGTTCCCCACCAATATGCATACCAAAATCAACATCTAATTGATCAGTAAGACCACCGAGATTAAATACATTAGCTCTTGTGGGTAATGCTATAGCTACTTTTTTATTTAATACTTGATTGCCATATCTTGTCTTAACTTCTTCTATTATAGAGTGTGTTTTACCTGAACCTGTAGGGGCTTGAATAATTGCAATTTTATTAGAGATTGTGTCTAATAAAGTATTTGCTTTAACGATCATCTCTCTGGTTGTCTGTCTAATCTTATGAGGATCAATCTTGATAGTTGGAGTCTTGATTTCGATTGTGTCGATTGTTAGGGTAACTTTGGTGCCAGTAGCTTGGGGTCCTGTTTTATGTTTGGAATAATTAAGTGATTGTTTTTTTGGACTTTTAGAAAATGGTTTCTTACCTCTCTTAGCTTGATTAAGCTTGTGTTTCATGATTTAAGTTTAGTTGAGATTTACAGTTTTGGCAAAAAAACTTTGTTTAAGTTAGTTGTACTTGACATTTACTTACTTTTAAGATAGAGAGTGTTAATCTTAACACTATTTAGTGAGGTTTATAGCTAACCCATAACACAACTGGACAATTAATTTTAATCAACTATACTGTCTTAAATTTATGAGATATAGTAATGATTTAAGAAAAAAAGTT
>JAYUKV010000024.1:0-5202 GCA_043764135.1 bacterium
TTTCAATTAAAATCAAAACTATATTTAGAAGCCTTAAAAAGATCTTTTGAAGAACTGGCTAAAATGAGGTTGGAGTTTGGTTGCGAAAGGTGAGTTATAAAGCTCAAAATATTGTTCTCACTCATTTGGATATAGTAATCAACTTAGAAAATTTTTATATCTTCTTTGTATGTGTTGATCCTATTTCACCCAGCTTAGTCTTTGAGTTATGGAATGAGGAAAAAGTAACCAGTTATCGCTAATCATTTATACGCTTAGCATCTTTCCGCTCCAACCACACAGGTTAGAGCGGACTTTTATTAACCAGTTTTGACAAAAGGGTTGTTAAATAACATAATTAATAGGATATGAATCTTCAATTTCCCCATAGTCAAAGCATTGATTTTTATGGTAAAAAGGTGACTTTACAGACCGGATTACTAGCTATGCAAGCTGACTCTTCAGTAATAGCAACAATAGGTGAAACATCAATAATGGCAAATGTTGTTATCGACAAAAAAGCATCAGATTTGGACTATTTCCCATTACAAGTTATTTTTGAAGAAAGGATGTATGCATCAGGAAAAATAAAAGGATCTAGATTCCAAAAACGAGAAGGAAGACCTACTGATAATGCAATTCTGACAGGAAGATTGGTTGATAGATCTCTTAGATCCTTATTTAACCAAGACCTCAAAAACAATATTCAAATAGTAATCACTGTATTATCTCTTGATGAAATCAACCAACCAGATACCGTTGCTGTACTTGCTGCTTCTGTAGCTTGTCGGCTTGCAGGAATCAATGAAGAATTATTTGCAGGACCAGTCTCATGTGTAAGAATTGGATTACAAGATGAATATATAATCAGCCCATCATATGAACAACTTCTAACTTCCACCCTAGACTTGGCTGTAAGTACTAATAAAGCAGGAATATGTATGTTAGAAGCAGGTATGAATCTTGCTACAGAAGAACAACTAATCGGAGGGATAGAATTAGCAAACCGTGCAGGGGAAGAGTTAAACAAATTCCAAATAGAATTTATTGCTTCTGTACTAAAATCTACCCCTTCTAAGACCCCTACACTAAAAGTTGATCCAATTCCAGAATCTCTACTATCCCTATTTACTCAAGAAAGAGCAAAAATCGCAGAATTAGTATTCAATCACAACTACACTTCTGAGAAAAATGAATCTTTAGATGCTTACATCGCAGATAAAATCTCAGCTTTAATCGACGATCCTAACAAAAAATATTATTCTTCTGCATTTTACACAATTGTAAAAGATATAATTCAAGAACGAATCTTAAAAGACGGAATTAGACCAGATAAAAGAGGCTTAGAAGACATTCGTACAATCTCTTCATTTATCGATCTTATGCCTAGAGTTCATGGTTCAGCACTATTTAACCGAGGACAAACACAGGTAATGAATATTCTAACTTTAGGCACAATGCGTGATGCTTTGTTACAAGATGATATGGAAGATTTTGAAGAATCAACTAAACGCTATTTACATCACTACAACTTCCCATCGTATTCAGTTGGAGAAACAGGCCGATATGGTGCCCCTTCCCGACGTGAAATAGGACATGGTAATCTTGCAGAAAAAGCATTAATTCCAGTTATACCTGCAGAAGCTGATTTTCCTTATACAATAAGACTTGTAAGCGAATGTCTAGGATCTAACGGTTCAACTTCTATGGCCTCAACTTGCGCATCTACTCTATCCCTACTAGCAGGGGGAGTACCAATCAAAGAGCCAATTGCTGGAATAGCAATGGGAGTAGTTGTAGATAAGAAGGATACTTCAAAATTTGCAGTACTTACCGACATTCAAGGTATGGAAGATCATTTCGGACATATGGACTTTAAGTTAACAGGAGGTAAAGGCGGACTTACTGCTTTACAACTGGATAATAAGCTAGCAGGAATTGATTTAGAAGTTCTAAAAGTAGCTATAAAACAAGCTCGAGTAGGATTGGACTTTATCCTAAACAAAATGAATGAAGTAATAGACAAGCCAAAATCTGAGATTTCTAAATACGCTCCATTTGTAGTAGGATTACAAGTTCCATTCGAAAGAATAGGAGATGTAATCGGACCAAGCGGTAAAATGATCAAATCAATAATTGCTAAGACAAATACTGAAATTGATATAGAAGACGATGGAAAGACATTTATTTATGGTAAATCAAAAGCCGATATTGATGCAGCAAAAAATATTATTCTTTCCATGATTAAAGAGTATAATGTCGGAGAAATATTATCATTTATTCCAGAAAGGCAAGAAAAATTTGGTTTTATGGGTAAGATCGCTGGAACACAAATTCAAACCCTACTTCACAACTCACAAATTCCAAAAGAAATAAATTATACTGATATAAAAATCAATACTCCAATTGACGTAAAGATAGAAAGCTTTAATGACAAAAAGCAAATGAATATAACCTTAAGATATGGTCAATACGATCCGAAGAATTATACACCCCCTGCCCCAAAACCATATTCAAAACCTAACACTCCTTACACAAACTCCAACACATCTTCAGTAAAGTTAGATGTTGAATAGGTTGGATTATAATAAAGTGACAACCCTATATAATTATTATACAGGGTTTTATTATTTCAAATAAAAATTTTTTTCTATTTTGTTATATCGACCTAATGACATATACGCTATGAAAACTAACTAATCAAACTAAGAAAATCTTTTTTACTTGAAATTTAATCAGATTATATTATGTAATATTGCTAGTTTCAAAAAACTATTAAAAATTATAGTTTGTCCAACGCATTGGTATAAAGGAACTTTCACAAGCAAGTGAGATCTTCACATCTTTATTCTTTGTTACCTCAATGAATGAAAAATTTCGTTGAACTGAGTGTTCTTCTAAAAACTTATAATTTTTTGAACCGTTGCTTTGATTATCACTCATAAAATATCCGAATTTACCTGCAGGATTTAAACACTTTGTAAGCTTTATTTTTTGCTTTTTATCATCTTCTTCAATTATCTCAATTTTTGGTGACGGAGCTTTTGGAAGCAATGTGTATGTTCTAAAATTATATGAATAATCAATATTCAATAATATAAATATCAGTATAAGAGAAAATATTACTCTAATTGTTGTGTTGATTTGTTGTTGTGTCATAGATTATAAATTGTTAATAAAAACCACTAGAATTAATAAATCTTTCTAGTGGTAATGTTAATAGCTTTCTATTTGAGGAATAGTGATTCACTGATATTGTTTTTATAAGCAAATTGATTGTTACTACGGTAATTAAATTGGTTGATCGCATTAAAAATACTTAACGGATCACGCTCAAATAAACCATAAGGACGAAAATCTTCCCCAGTAACAACATGCCACATTCTTGTTGCAAATGTAGCGCAAGAACAGTTAATTCCCAATCCCGCTACGGAATATTTGGTTGCAGAGCACCCACTTTTACCTGCATTATCGGTAATTGTTTTCATTAAACTTTCAGAGACTTTCACTTTTCTTACTGCATAAATTCCATTTAAACTACCTGCTAAAATGTTTTTAATTACATCAACTTCATCTTCTGTGTTTTTTTTGATTCCACCATCGACAATTTTCCAAGGTTGATTGGCGTCAAATTGATTTTGTTCAGGCCAAACTCCAAATGTTGAAACAGGCTTCCAATTTTTTGTTTCTTTTTCGCCATTTGAATATGTGATGGTTTCTCTACCAATTAAAGCATTAAAGACATGGTGACCAATGTTGAAAAATATGGCAGCTTTCATAGTTTGGCTATCTGCCACCAACCAATACTCATATTCCCATTCAGTCCTTACAACTTGCTTACCACTAACATGAACAGTTCCAGATAAACTTCCTTGACTACTAGCTTTTACACTAGAAAATCGTACTACGCTATTATTCTGTGATCCAATATCCATGATTAGTCCAGTTGGAGCATGGTATGGATTAATGACCCAACAAGCCCTCAAGCGACAATTAGAGGTAAGATTGGAACTCAATCTTTTGATGCTCCTTTTAGTGGATTTACTTTTGGTGGAGATAACTATTTGTATTCTACTAATAGCCAAGGAAATGTTATGAGAATTGATCCTAAAACTCTAGAAACTACAATATCTGCAACTGATAATGTAGGAGTAATAGGAATTACTTCTTGTGTTTACCCTCCATTTGTTAGAAGAATCCAATCAACAAAAACTGTAACTAATATTACTAACCCAAGTGCTTCAATAGCTCTTCCAAATGATGTTTTGGAATATTCAATCAAAGTAAGTAATACTGGTGATATAATAATAGGTGATACTGAATTTTCTGACTCTATTCCTAATGGAACAGATTATCAACTTAATTCAACAACACTTAATGGTATATCAGTAAGTGATAAAAGTGGATTAATGCCATACATTCCATCAGGTCTTATCAATTCACCATCTCAAATTCTAGGCTCATTAAAAGTTGATTCTACCCCAACAGTTGATGATAATGAAGCGATTGTAAAGTTTAGAGTAAAGATTAAATCCCCAATTCCTTCTGGAGTATTTAATATTAGCAATCAAGCATTTATACTTTCTGATTCTAATACTAGAGGTATATCTGACGATCCTTCCAAGCCTGGTTTGGACGATCCAACAGTTACACTTTTGGATTTAAAGACTGATCTATCAGTTACCAAATCAGTTTCAAACCCTACACCAAATAGAGGAGATACAATTACTTATAGAATTACTGCTAAGAATTTAGGTGGTGTTGACGCTGCTAATGTAGAAGTAACTGATATTATCCCTGCTGGATTAGAGTTCGTAGCTGCTGATACTATCAATGGAGGATATGATCCATTTACTGGAAAGTGGTTTATAGGAATCCTAAAAGGAGGAGAAACCCGGACCTTAGATGTGTTAGTTACTGTTAATGATATAGCAACTATGTCTAATAGTGCTAAAATAACAACTACAACTATTGATACAAATCCTGCAAACAATGAAGCTACAACTGTTATAGTACCTAATCTTGCGGATCTTGAAATAACATCTAGCGTTGATAAAACTAGACCAAATGTAGGAGATGGTGTGACATTTATTATTAAGATAAAAAACAACGGAAAAGACAAAGCTAATAACTCACCTTTCGCAACCAACTTTACAACAAACCAAAACCTCCCAATAATAGTTCATGATTTTGGATAAACCAACTTTAGATCTCTACTCTGAT
>JAYUKV010000025.1:0-19310 GCA_043764135.1 bacterium
AGGGTGATGGGATGCCTGGTGTAAAAGTATTATGGAGAGGCTTGATGAAATTAAACGGGATATTAAAATATACCCACATATTTGTGGGTAATGGGTAGTAAGGTTGGTATATTTTTTTGACTAAGATTAATTATTATGTTAAATAGTGGAGGTACTGTTTGTACTATTTTACCATGATTGAATGTGATTTAGAAGGATATGCAATTGGTCTGGACCCATTTACTCAAGCTGATCTAATTAAGAGACAATTTGATAAAAACGGTTTTGTTGTAATCAGCGATGTCGTTACTCAAGAAGAGCTTAGGGTTGTTAGAAATAGAGTTATGGAACTGCTTGCTCTTTATCAACATCAAGTTGATAGTTGCGGAGTGCCAATAATCTCTCGAGGTTTTTTTGAGATTTATCATGATTGTAGCTTGGCTATGGTTAGACAATCACAAGGGTTTTATAAGGCTCATACAATAATCTGGGATCGCATAGATCTGTGGGTAACATTTGATCGATTTGTTGTTAAAAATCCCAATACTGTTGGATTGCCACTTCATTTGGATCAGAATCCAAATCTTCAACCTGGATTTGACTGTACTCAAGGATTGGTTTCTATATGTAATAACTTGTCTAGCTGTGGTTCTATATTGCTTGTTGCAGGTTCTCACAAAAACTTTGAGCAATCCAAGCAATTTTGTAACGATACAGAAAACTATTGCCCTGTTCCTCCAAACTCAGAATTGTATTTTGAACTTAACAATAGTTCATACAATATCAATCTCAGAGATGGCGACGGTTTGATTTGGGACTCGAGAGTTATCCATGGTTCTTCAGATAATATTTCTGAACAAACCAGAATTGCAGCCCTGGTTAGTTATCAACCACAAACTGATAATTATTCAAGATTAAAGCGTGTTATTGCTTTTGCAAACTGTGAAGCATATAATGACAGAAATGCCAGAATGCATGCTTCTATTCGACCAAGATTCAATGACTCGTTGTTTATGCAAACAATTCAACGAGACTTTCAAATTACAACTTTGGGCAAATTATTGTACGGTATTATGGAGTATTGATAGAATGAAGATATTGATTCAAGCTGAGGCGTTTTGTTTTGGTCCTGCTTCTATTTTGGCGCGGATTGTAGATGATTTGTATCTTAATGGATTTGAAATTGATTATGTTATCAATAGTACACAAGTACTTGTAAAAGATCGCAACAAGATTAGTAAATTCATCAACTCTTCAAAGCTCAATTCTAAGCTATTTAGTCAATATAATTATGTAGTTGTGGTTATGGATTGGGAGTTTGCTAGAATTGCTGTTGAGGCTGGTTGTAAGGTAATCTTTGTTGATGCACTTACTTGGTTTTGGAAAACGATTGATCCTATAGTTAATAATTTTGATTGTTATTTAGCGATTAACTTTTCTGGAGTTGAGCGAATTGTAGAGAATATCAACAATCGAAATGCGTTCGTAGTTGGACAATTTATTGATCCCCCTCAATTCATTGAGCGCTCTGAAAGTGGAATGTTTTCTATTGGTGGAGTTACTAATCCATTCTTTGATAACTTCCATGCAAGCAAATACGCTAAGATTGCAATTGATGCTGTAAATTCTACAAATTCTAGAATATATTTATGTGGAAATAGATTGTTGGATTTTAGACTCAAAACCTTGGGCAAATCAGAATTTGATCAATATCTTCAAAACTCAAGATACTTTATTGGTACTTCTGGATTAGGGCATATTACTGAATGTATTACGCATTCTATTCCTGCTTTGTTCCTTCCGCCAGTAAATGATTCGCAGTATCTTCAACTTCAAGCAATTAATTTTAGATCACCTTCTTGGGATTGGATTAGTTGGGAAGAGTTGGGGTATGATATTGATTGGAGTTTGGGACAAGCAGAGTTAATTGAGACTTTTGAGTTATCGATTATTTCGCTGCTTCTTAATAAACCAGCTCTAAGGATTCTGCAAAATAGAATTTCTGAATTCGTCAATCATCATAACAATTCGCTCAATACTAATGAGCTGAACCAGCTATCTAGATGGTGGGGATTTAATGGCGAGAGGAATGTTAGCTCTTGGATTAGAAGCAATTCTGCTATCAATTCTTACACACCCTTATCATTGAGTCCAGTTAAGAACACTGTAGAAGAAGTTATTAAAACTTTTGATTACTTCTTCCACTGTACAAGGCCTGAGAACTTTGAATTGATTCTTGAATCCAATACTATCAAGGCTCATGCAAAACCTAACCTATATGGCGATCGTCTTGGTCCTCATGGTTCTACCTTTGGGCAATTAACTGACAGTGCTAATGCTCAAGAACTTATGGATTTGGCTGGGTGTCGATTCCCTATATTCTTGTTTAAGAGTGAAGTAATTAATCAAGCTACTGATTGGCACCTTTCACCCGAATACAACTCTGGGAAGTTAACACATCAATGTTTAAGTCCATTTAACCCGATCCAAATCAATAAACAACGACTTTCTCAAGCCAATGAAATATCAATTGATATTAATATTTCACTTGATGATTGTCTTGCAATTTTTGTTCCTGATTACTTGGTTACTCAATACGAGTGTATTGTGGAGCGGTACGGACTGAATATCGACGTGATTGGGTTTAATATTCCTCTTGAAGTTTTAGAGCAAGTCAGTAATATTCAGTTATCTAATCTCTATTCAATTTCTTCACCATTTATCTTGGCTTATGCTAATTATAAATATGGAGAACTGGACCAAGGTTACTTAACTGTTGTTGAGAGAGAAACACTTTAGGTTTTATTAAACATTTCACCCAGCTATTTAGTTGGGTGAATTTTATCATTTATAAGTTTTATCCTTAATACTCCTATACATTCAATTTCATCTACTTGTCTAATATGGATTATTAATTTACTTTTAAAAAAAAGAATTGATGTGAGGGAGGTTGAAGATACAAGGGTTAACACCCTCATAGAAAATAAACAGAAAATATACTTGCATACACAAATGTTATTAGATAGGATATGATACAACTTTAGACCAAAATAAAAGCTAATATATTATAAGAAAGAAAAAATTATGGATATTTTAAAATTTGAAGAAAAGAAAAAAGAATATATACAAATAGTTGAAGAAATCAGGAATGCATTAGGAATAATTAATATGCCACTCAAAATTGAAGAGATTAAATTAATTAATTCTTTAAGTTCGGGGTTTGTTGAAGATTGTTTAGAGGATAATTTTATAGAGCTAATCAAACACTCAGATGTTAAATTTTATGATATTTACAACTTATTAATTACAAAAAAGAACAAGATAAATTATATTTTAGAAATTATTGAGTCAAAAAACAATGTTTATAATCTTGGTTGGATATTAATTGAAAAAGACAAAATAAACTCTAATTTATCAAATTTTGAATTTATATGCTGTTATTTAACACATCTACCAGAATTTAAATTCATTAATAAATACGAATTTAATCTCGAAGATACAATATATATTTATCAGTTTTTAAAAAAATGTATTAGGAATTTTAAGATAGGAGATTATATTTTGTTTATTAATTATTTAGAGTTATTAAATGAAGATTCAACTAATCAAAACTACTTAAAATATTTTACCAACTTAAAAAAAATAAGTGCCACAAGGGCACTATAAAAGTTTAATCTAAACCGAGAAAGTATTTAATACCTGAGAACAAATCGTTAGAAGCGGGGGCTTTCTCAGACTTGTTGGAACTAAGACGCTCACCAACCTCATAATCGGATTTGTGATTTTTGTTACCTGCTTCAGGATTATCAAAGTAGTGGATATGATTGTCTGAACGTCCATTACGCCCACCGCTTTGTTTTGAAATGTAGGTGTTACCTCCATCATGTTTAACATAAGTTTCACCATACTTGGTGTAACCATCGCTTGTGGTTTCGTAAGTCTCACCAGTAATTGCACTGGTTGCACCTTCCATACGCTCGTTAGCTTCATCGCCTTAAATAACTGCCATTTGTCTTTGTCTCCAAAAATGAGACGTTACGAACTCCTTTATATTTACATTAGTCTAAATATTTGTCAATTAATTCATTAATTAATGAAATTAACATTGATAATAGCTGGAATCTAATATCAAAAATACAGAATAAATTAACCTAATTGAAGAGCTAAACAAGATGTTGGATTAGAGCATGTTTTTTTAGTAAAGTCAATTATATGAATTTCATTAGTACTGCTATCTTACAAAGAGATTGATAACAATAATTCATATAAGCACTATTGACAAACGCTATCAAAATACATAGAACAGTGATAACAGATATCAATTAAAAATATTATAAATATGAAATTAAATAATTACACAATCAAAATCAAAGCTGATAGTTCAAATGATGAATTATTCGTTATTAATCATGGTGCGTCAGAAGGTATAAATTCTGAATTCATGAACAAAATTCAAGTTAAACTTGAAAAAGCAAATAAGAATTATATTTTTATTCAAATGCCATATAAGAACAGAGGAGATGAAAGATCGTCTGGTCCTGAAACAATGGAAGAAATTAATACTGTCAAAGAAATATTTAACGATTTAGAGTTATTTAATTATTCAAAAATTAGTTTTATAGGCAAATCTTTGGGAGGATTAATTCTTACAAGGTTTATAAGTCAAAATGTTGAAAAATTTTTAGGTAAGTTAACTTTCACACAACTTGGATTTTTGGTCGGTGAAATTGTTGTACCTGAGAATATTGATTCATTCCATATTATTCAAGGCGAGAATGATAAATACGGATCTTTATCTGATGTTAAATCAATAATTGAGGATCACAAAGCTTTGCCTATTAAACTAACTATAATTGATAAAGCTGATCATAGTTATAGAGACTCAGATAAGAACCCAACGTTTCATGACGCAGCAATTGAAGCTATTGATATTTAGTCAATAATTTCTACCTATTAATCAAAAATAGAATAGAATTAAGAGAAGTCATTCAATGACTTCCATAAACAAATCCTGTGTTACTACAATATTTTGTTACTTATGGATATTGGTTGTTTGCACTTGTAGATTGTTATAATTTTTATGCGAATTGAAATCATTCGACTTTTTTAAAATTGTATTTTAATTAATTTTCACTTTAAAAAAAAATTTGCCTTTTCAAGTAGAAAAGGCAAATCAGTAAAGGCAGGTAAAGAATTACCCTCGCTTGGTTTTACCCATTAAGAGAATAATTCCCGCTCCTAACATTAGTCCTGCAAAAATCACTAAGACTCCAGGGAAGAAGACAATTAGCGCTAGATCGGCAATTTCGAATTTCTTCGAATTTTTTTTGCCTCCAGTCAAGGAGTCAAAAAAAGCTTCAATGCTCCCGCCGATAAACAGCGGAATCATTGCGATCGTACTGACAAGTGTGTAAGCAGCTAGCGATAAGACTAGTGGGCTGATAAACATTATAATGTGCTTAAAAAAGAGGTCTACTAAGTTGTATTACAAAAATCACACTTTGTCAAACTACTTGATTGAATGTATTATTAGTGTTAGAAGTTAGATATACATGTTCGCACTTGTAGATTGTAATAATTTTTATGTGAGTTGTGAGAGGGTGTTTAATCCAAAACTCAATGATAAACCTGTTGTTGTATTATCCAATAACGATGGGTGTATTGTTGCTCGGTCTAATGAAGTCAAGAATGCTGGTATTAAGATGGGCCAACCTCTGTTCAAGGTTAGAGAAGAGTTGGCTGCGATGAACTGTCATATATTCAGTTCTAATTATAGTCTATATGGAGATATGAGTGCTAGGGTTATGGAGACTTTGAGTTACTTCACCCCCTTGATTGAATATTATTCTATTGATGAGGTGTTCTTGGAGATTCCTGATTATTCTGAGTCGCAATTAGTAGATCTTGGTCTTGAGATTAAGGAGAGGGTTATGCAACATACAGGCATGCCGGTCTGTGTTGGTTTTGGTCCTACCAAGACTCTTGCTAAATTAGCCAATCAATATTCTAAGAAAGACTCTCGTAAAGATAATATCTATGGAGGGGTGTATGCTATTACAGATGAAATTAATGCAACCGCTGCTAAGCAGCTAGATGTCGAAGATATATGGGGTATAGGATTCAAGTATGGAAGGTATTTAAGGAGTATGGGGGTTAATACAGTTGAAGATTACTGTAAGCTAGATTATCAATTTGTTAAGTCTAAGTTCACAATCCAAGGATTAACAACTCAGAACGAATTGAACTTTCGTAAGTGTTTGGAATTAGAGATGTATCCAGATAATCAAAAAAATCTTATTTCATCAAGGTCATTTGGATCTGTTGTGACCAATAAGGAAGAGATAAGAGAAGCGGTGGCTAACCATGTTGCAAATGCTACTCGTAAATTAAGATCTAGAGGACTTGCTTCATCAATTCTGAAAGTCTTTATTATGACTGATAGATTCAAGGAAGAATCATTCTTCTTCTCAGCTTCATCGGTCTTAGATCAACCCACTAACAACCCAGTAGAAGTCCTAAAAAAAGCCATGTTAATACTGGACTATATCTATCAACCAGGCAAGAAATACAAGAAAGCAGGAGTTATGCTCTTTGACTTGATAGAAGATAAGAGTGTACAGCCTAATTTCTTTGATTCTCCTCAAAGCCCCAAGATTACAAGATTGTTACAAGCAGTTGATAAGATTAATGCTTCTATGAGAAAGAATAAGGTTAAACTTGCAAGGCAAGGGGTGATTAAGCCAAGAGAAAGTGATTGGATGCTCAAATCACAATATCGGTCAAACAGATTCTCCACTAGATGGGAGGAGATGTTAATTATTAAAGAGTAGATTGAATAGTACAAGGTGTTTGACATAAGTTAAAAACGGTGATAAGTTTAGATTACACAAACATCATTTGAAGAGGTGAACGTATGCGATTTCCCAAGTTTAAGATTACTCTGCCAATGTTGATGGCTGTTACGATTTTGGGTGCGGTTCTGTGGACGCAAGTGATTGCGCCCAATTTCAACTTTGAGTATGGTAATATTGACCATTTCAAAGTGACTTCGGTTCGTAACTACGAACTCGATGGAAAAGCCAAGATCGTTGGTACAGATGCTAATAATGTTGAGATGACGATCATGGTCGATGACCTCAATGAGGCATATGATATGCTTCGAGCTTCGCAATATCAAGGGGTGTATTACAACATCCAGTACGAACAATGGCCTGATGGTCGGCTTCGTGAATTGAACTCCTACATGGTTTTAAAACCCTAAATAATAAATCAACCACAAACAATTATGTTTGTGGTTGAAATTTTTTACAGATTAAGCAACAGTGTTAAAGAAAGTATAAATAAAGTTATCATAAGAATTAGTTTAAAATATTTTAATGGAATTTTATTAAGAAAATAAAGACCTAAAATATTCGCCGTTAAAGTAGTAAAAATTGCTCCAGGTATAAGCTTGTAAAACTCACCATCCACAAATCCATTTTGCCAGTAAATCATTAATCTTACTAAATCTCCTGTAAAATCAATAAAACAATAAGTGCCAATTAGAACTTCTTTGGGTAAGTGAAAGCTGAAAATAAAATATCCTCTAACAGCTCCACCTGTACCAATCAGTCCACTTATAAAGCCAGAAATTACCCCTCCGATCATTTCAACAAATGAGTTTTTAGGTAGTTGAAAATGTTTTAAGCATTCTAAGACTAATAAAAATATCAATGTTAATCCAAGCCCAATCTTAAACCAGCTCGTATCGAGTCGGGCAGTAAGTTGACTACCAAACGCAACCATAATTATTGAAGGGACGCCAAACATAAGTGCAATCCTCCAGTCAACCTTTTTTATAAAATAAGTGGCTTTAAAAATGTTTGAAATAACTTGGAAAAATCCCATTAATCCAAGAGATTGGTTTTTGGTTAAGATAGTAATAGATATAGGTAAAAAAAATGCAGAAGAACCGAACACAACTAAAGTCCCTATCAACTCAGATAGGAAGATAAGTAAATAAAGTATTATTTCGTTCAGACTTAAGACCATAGTGCTATTATAACATATTTAGAAATAATGAGGAAAAAATAACACTCAAATAATATTAACTAATTAAATTAAACATTATTGACATTTATACAAAACTTGGTAATATTAATAATTAACATTATCTACTTCCTATCTTAATATGATCAAGTTATTATACTGTCTGCTAGCAATATTTATTACATCAGTTGTAATAAAATTTAATTACAATCCCTTTTTATTTGATTCTGAGGCGAGTAATGGTATATCTGTTTCAAATATTATTTATGTACCTAGCTTTGCAACATCGCAGTTTATAGTATTGTCTGCATTAATAGTTGCTTCAGTAATCTATCTGATTGAAGTCCAAAAAAATTAATGCCATTTAGGTGTTTTTTCTTTTCACAGCTAGTCAGGCTAAGTTAAGAACAATTCAAATTTACAAATGTAAACAAAAATAAAATATGTAACTGCGTTAAATTAACTAGGCCCCAATATAGCCTGATAAAATCTTAAAATTGTGCTAGTATTAAAACAGATCATAAAAAAGGAGCAAGATGAAAGTAACCGACATTTCCGATAATTTCTTTCAGATCGTTGGAAAATTTGCTAAGAAAGGTAAATACCAACCTCTAGTCAAAATTTCCAAGAAGATTTTTAACGGGCAAGAGTACTGCTTGTTGAAGTATACTCACGCTGCCCAACAAGCAAGGGCTTGGGTTAGTGACCGCTTTTCGAACGAAGAACAAAAGGTTTTAACTTATGCTCGGGGTATGGTATACAATTCTCAATCTGGAGAGATTGTTGCACTACCGTTTCTGAAGTTTCATAATTTTGACACTCTCTTGGAAACTGATACTGTACCACAAGGTCAGTTTAGTGTTTATAACAAGGTTGATGGAAATCTTGTGGTTCTAGCCTTCTATGAAGGGAGTTGGAACGTTACTAGCTCCGGTTAATTCGAAAGTGACGTTATTGACGTTGCAAATTCTATGGGCGATAAGTATGGTTTGATAATTGAAGAATTGGATAAGTCTTTGACTTACCTCTTCGAGATTGTTGATCCTCAGCTACGAATCATTGTAGATTATGGTCAACGAAGTGACCTAACTATGATTGGCGTATTTCATACCAATTCTGGTCAAGAAATTGACCTAGCTCAAATCGACTTTCCTAACAAGGCAATTAAACTTGAAGGATTTTCTACTCTTGATCAAGTTGTGGAAACAGCCAAGAGTCTAAAAAATTCCGAAGGGTATATTATCCGTTGGGAAGATGGTACAAGAGCAAAGGTAAAAGGCGATTGGTACCTCAGAATAGACTCAGCTCTCAATGGTATCAATGCTATCAGAATCTGGGATATTTTGAAACTACAAGACGAATCTGAACGCCAAACCAAAATGGAAGAGTTTATGGCCAAAGTGCCCAATGAATTCCTTGATTGGGTTGAAGGTCGGATTGCTAAGTATCATAACGATCACAGTGAGCTTCTTGAAACCCTTACTGCAACAGTGCAGTCTTTTGGAGACAGTTTCGAGTCTCGTCATATTGCTATCGGCCAATTGTCTGGTGACAGTAGAAAAAGAATCTTCTATTGTATCAATAAAGGTCAAACTCCACTAATGTGGGGTCAGCTGAAACCAGATCAAAATGAAAAGCCACAATTTGGTTAAAAACAATTAACTAAGTTGTCTGATCAAAGTCCACTAATCAATTTTTTGGTAAGTGGATATTTCTTTGAGTATTTTTAAGAATTAAATTAAGTACAAAAAAATAAACCACTTAGGTTTATTTTTATAGTACAATCTTTATCTATTTGTCGCATGTATAGCAGCAGTCAAAACAATTCCAATCAAGAAATAAGCTCCGTTAAATACAATGTATCCGATTTTCTTATCTTCATAAGAACTATGCACAATAAGAGTTGAGATAGAGAATCCAAGCCATAATATAAAACCTAACAAAGCACCGTTTATAAATCCTTTTGTATTTGTTGCTATTACAATGTATTCTACTACGGCGCTTAAGATTAACAATACAACCATTGTTGCTATATATGGCCAAGGTTCTTTCCAATATTTGTTATCTTGTGGGTTAAAAGTATCAGGATTAATATCTCTAGTTGTCAGCCATTGCTTTGCAAAAATAGTATACCAACCTGCTCCAACTCCAAAGAACAAAAGTGCTGTCAAAATAATATTTATGAAATTCATATGATTTTTTATAAATATTATTGTGGATTTTGTCCATCTTGATCCATAAGCGCCTTAACTCTATTCTCAACTGCAGGGTGAGTAGAAAACCATCCATCCTTAACTGGTTCATCATAATATTGTTTAGGCTCTGCAATATAGAAGTGGGCCATAGAGGCTGAATATCTATCAGTTGGAACTGGATTACCGCTTATCTTGCGAAGGGCGTTAATTAGTCCTTGAGGATATCTTGTTAATTGCACTGCGGTTGCGTCAGCAAGATATTCTCTATTTCTTGAAACTGCAAAAGTAAGCATTGAAGCCAATAATGGAGCGACGAAAAAAGAAATAATTATCGGGATTAACATAAGTATATTATTACCTCCACCTTCTTCATCTCTAGAACCACCAAACATACCTCCTCCAAAAAACTGTTGTCTTACTGCTAGATCGCATATAGCTGCGATTATTGAAGACATAACCATAGCCATAGTCATTGTAAGTGTATCTTTGTTTTTAATGTGGCTTATTTCATGAGCTAATACACCTTCAAGCTCTGTCTTGTCTAATGCATCAATCAAACCTTGGTTAACACATATTGAAGCATGGCCTGGACCTCTACCACAAGCGAATGCATTCATAGAAGGGTCAGGTGAAATGTACAAATCAGGCATTGGAATACCAGCTATTCTAGATAAATCATCTACAATATTGTACAGCATTGGAGCGGTAGATTCATCAACTTTAGTTCCGCCGGCTTGTGATAATGCCATTGTTTCTCCCATGAAATATCCAAACACACCTTGTCCAATAGACATTACTGCTGCTGCAACAAGGAAACCACTGTTTTTAAAGAATACACTTAAACCAAGCCCTATCAATGAAGTTAGACCTGTAAAAAGGATAAAAATTAGAATTGTATTTCTTACATTCTTTGATTGATGTTGATAAGTTGTCATAATATTATTTTATTTAAAGAACCAATCTTTTACTGTTTTGTTATACCAAGTTGAAAACTCATAGTTTATTTCACCATTTTTTGATAATGTTATGGGTTTTCTGAAGTTATGGTTGATTTCAGTCCTATAGTTATATAGGTTAATCAATATAGCTTTTTCTGTAAAGAACTTAGTCAAATCATCGCTTGATTCTTGAGATAAACCTGAAGTAATATATTTGGAGTTTAATTCCTCAATCTTGTTAACTTCATCACCAAAACCAATTAAATTGGAATTAGTTTTTAGAACTTCTTGATTAATCTTAAGATTATTAATTTGAGTTGGGTAGATAACCAAATCGTATTTACTCAATAATTCAGAAGAAGTAAATGATTTTTTTAGTTCATCAGCATTATCGGATAGGTTGATAATAGTTGTTTTAATTTTTGATTTAGTTTGGAATGTATCGATTAGATACTTTTCAAATTCTGTATCATATCCAAGGTATAAAATCTTGAATTCAAGAGATGGATCAGCACTCTTAAAGTTTAATAAACCATCTTGACCTACTACAAATTGATCTTCTGGCAAGTTTTCTGCGCAGTTTTGTGACAGCTTGGAGTTAAGTTGAATAGGGAAGGATTTTTTTTGAATATTTATTGTTGAATAATAGTAAGAAGGGAAGTTGTTCTTGATTAATAAACAAGAAGCGTAATTTCTAAATACTTGTTTAGAGGAAGGCTTGGTCCTTGAAACTTCAGATTTAGTATTGAAATATCCATTCATATACCAATCAGAATTAATTTGTTCTTGTTTGTTTAAGGAAATTAATGATTTTTTAATCTCTTCTGGTCTGTCAGGGTTTAAAGGGTTTTCAGAGTATTGTCTTATAAATAGGTCCACCTTTCCCAATTTAGAATCACTTTCTATAGATGATTTACCTTGGGTAAGGTTGTTGGCTAGAATTGAATCATATTTTTTAATATTCCAAGAATTGACTGCGGTATTACCGTTATTGTTTTTACTTATATATCTATCTAGCTTTAGATATTGAATTGTGTCATTGTTGAGTATTGGATTTTCAACAAGTTTTTTTTCTGAGTAATCTTTATCTTGAATTAACTTTGTACTAAACTTGAAGTATCCAGTTGTAACAGTTGGTTTTTTGGTTTGGTCTGAGTCGTATAAATTAGCAATTGGAACAGATTCCATATATTTCTTGGAAACAGGGCTAAAATCTAAATCATATATCATTGAACTTCTTGGTTTGGTAGATACAACCTCATACTCTAGATCGCTTATTGGGGTAAGAGATAGATCGTCAAATGATTTTTTGAAATTTTTGTTTCCATTAGATAATTCTTTTATTTTATCAAATGTGAATTTTACGTCTTCGCTTGTAAGCTTGGTACCATCATTAAAAGTTAGATTATTTTTTAGTCTGAATTGTATTTTTTGTTCTGGTTTTTCAGAATCCCAAGTGTATTTTTCAACTAGAGATTTTGTAGTAAGTTTTGCATTTGATTTTGTACCTGTTTCTTCATATTCTACATAATACAAAGGAGCGTAAATCATTTTGGTGATTCGATCTTCTACTGAATTCTTAGGAGAATAGAGAGGGTTAAAATGACTAAAGTTTAAAACAACAGCTTCATTTACTTCAGAATTTGGATCAGGTATATCTTTTGTAGCTACAAGATACACACCAAAAAAAGTTGTTATTAAGGCGGCAATAAGAATACCAACCTCTACTATAACTAAAGTACGGGTTAAGGGTGTGGCTTGTTTAAGAGCTTTATTGATAATCTTAGGTTTACCCAAGATAGAAAAGTTTATATTTTGGGGTTGAAAGAGCTCGTGATTAAACTTAGGTAAACTAAATTTCATAAATAGAACCTATCAACAATCACAAAAAAAGTCAAAGTTAGTCAATTGTGTCCAAGTAGTTCTACAGAGTAGAAATTATTACTTCAAATTCTTTTTTATTTTGACAAAATGCTTTTTAAAAATACATATTAAAATCTATGCAGTTATCATTTTCAATAAATGAAATTAATTATATTGATTCTAAATTTTTGTTATTAGTCATTTTTAATTACTCAGTTGTAATTTTATCATTGGTGTTGTTAAGTAGAATTATACATATGATTTTTAAATATATTATATATAAACCTAAAAATAATTTCTTAAAACCAGTATTGTATGACAGAGATTAGTTTAAATTTTTACATAACTTTTTTTATATTTGTCCTAGGCTTGATAAATCTAACCCGAGTACTATTCTTTATAGTAGGCGCCGATATTTATCGTATAAAGAGATTAAAAATGGCGAATTTTTATGAAAAAAACCCACTAGTAAATTATCCATTTTTAACAATTATTCTACCGGCCTATAATGAAGAAAAAACAGTCTCTGCATGTATCGAATCTTTCACATTGATCGATTATCCAAAAGATAAGTTAAATGTACTACTAGTAGATGATGGATCAAAAGATAACACTGTAAAAGTTGCTAAAAATCTATTAAGTAAAAGAAATCCTTGGATAAAGATTCTAGAAAAAGAAAACGGAGGAAAAGCTTCAGCAATAAATTACGGAATTAAAAATGCAAATTCTAATACAGAAATTGTTGTTTGCTTGGATAGCGATTGTTCCATTGCTCGAGATGGTTTATCCAAAATTGCTCAATACTTCGATTATTATCCTAGCTTAATGGCTCTTGCAAGTCATGTTACTATCTTGCCTGAAAAAACTTTGTTAAACATGGCTCAAGAATTTGAATATTTGGTTTCATACCAATTAAAAAGAGCGCTTTCTGTATTTAATCTTGAATATATTATTGGTGGTATCGGATCGTCCTTTAGGTATAAAGATTTGTTAGACATTGGACTCTATGATTCTGATACGATGACAGAAGATATTGATTTAACAATGAAATTAATTCGAATAAACGGTAACAAGAAACGTAAAGTCTTTTATGCAGATGATGTAATTACATACGCTGAAGCCGTACCTGATCTAAAAGGTTTGATAAAACAAAGATTTAGGTGGAAGTTTGGAAGATTACAGACGTTTTATAAGAATAGAAAACTTTTCTTTAACTTTGATCGAAAATACAACTGGTGGTTAAACTTTATTTATTTACCTGTTGAAGTAGTGTTTGAATTAATCTTTTTGCTTCAACCCTTAATATTACTTTGGTTTTTCTACATAACAATCAGATATCAGGACGTAAGTACACTTTTTGGAGCATATATATTCATTTCTGTTTATACTATTGTCTCAATTTTGGGCGAAGATAAGTATCCATTTGAAAGAAGGCTTGCATTATTTTTCTATAGTATAATAAACTTTTTTATAAACTATTATGTGTCACTATCAGAATATTTTGCTTTAATAATGTCCTTAAAAAAACTTCCTAACTTAAAAAAATCAATTAGCCACCAAGCATCTAAATGGGTATCTCCGGAAAGAACTGGAGTTCGAAGAAGCTAATACTATGTCTAATAGACTCAAAGACTCAATATCTATTACATTAATTACATTTTCTATCTTGTTAATACTCTTTGTAAACATAAAAAATTCACATACAGAGCATGTAAATCTAAACTTAAGAAACCCAGAGCTTTCAAAATATTTACAAAACAAGTTAAAGCTCAATAAGGAATTTTCTAAAAACTTAATGTTTTTTCAAAAACTACCAGAATCACAAGAAGAAGTAATAGATATTGTAAATTTAATTGTAGAAAAAACGAATGAGTTTAATCTTAATGGATTAAAAGCTGTAATTGTCTTTGATCGTTCGGAAAGTAAAATTGATATAAACAGTCAAATATATTTGTCATTAATAGACAATATGTTTAGTGGTTTAATAAATTCTACTTTATTTAAACCTACGTTTATTGATACTATAATATATCTACCTGAGGCCAATCTACCTGGTAATCTATCTGTTAACCCTAATCAATATTCCAAGTCTATTAACGAATTTTATAGAATTGCAAGAAAGCATATTCCTGATATTAACAATTCTTTACTGTTAGAAACAACCACTTATTTAAGAGATGATATTGATTACAAAAAAGGTAGAAGAGAATCTCTTGAGCAATATTTATCTGGAGTTGAGAAAAGTTTAATTAACAGATTGTATATTCAAGGATTTCCTTTTGTATTTAAAAATAAAGTTGATAATAACAGACTTTTAAAAGCTGAAAATTTTTATGAAATGAATTTGATATTGGATAGTATTGCATATCTTGGTTTTAAAGATATACATCTTAATACTGGAATACTTATAAGTTCATTTCATAATGATAAAGGAAGTGTTGTATACCTTACAAAACAGGAAGTTGAAACTCAGATTAACTCAAGTATAGATTATTACAAAAAATTAAAGGAAAAAGGTTATGGAATAAATTTAAATATTTTTATTGAAGATAAATCTGATCAAGGTGAGGGTAGAGATTGGAATTTGATAAACTATAATAAAGAGATATTTAAAAACTATATTGAGACTTTAAACAAAAATGATATAACTTATTCTATATTTGATGTATAAAAAAATTGCTATTACAGCATTTTTTTTATACAGATTTTACTTGTTCATCAACAAGCCACGTTGCTAATGATTTTGCTCTTACTAATGATAATAATCCGTTTCCACCAGGGTAATTAGAATTAGTACCGTAAAATAAATTGGTTAATTTTTTATTATTAGTTAGTAATAAAGTTGCAGGGTCCTTAAGGTAATGTCTAATTCCGTAAGGGCTTTTTTTGGCATATAAAAATTGACTTTTAAGATCTTCAGGGTCAAATTTTACATATTGAGCAATATAATCTGATAAGTTAAGTTTTGTTAGCAAGCTGATTCGTCTAATACAGTCTAGTAATAATTTATCATTATCTTCTTTTGACATAATAGAATTAGGTTGTTGATATGATAAAATCTTCATTGTAGGCAAATTAAATTCATCAGTAGCTGTTGTAGTAAAGTATAGAGAAGAATCAAATGCTATTTTATCTCCTACAACTGGTTTGCCTGGAATAAAGCAATGATTTTGAAGGTTAGGTATATCTTCTTTAAGTCCAATTAAGAAAGTAGAATAAGAAGGTGTAAATTCTTGTCTTGTCCAAAACTTAGAATCATAATTTAGATAAGCAGGGTCTTTTATTATGCTTTGTTCAAAGAATTCATAATCACCAGTATAAATCATGGAATCACAAGTAAGTATATTTTCTTGAAATGGTATCTCAAATTTATTCTCAGCATTAAGAGATATTTGATTCAAGAGATTACCTGTATCTTTAATTTTTGCTGAGACGATCTTGTTATTTTCTATTTGGACTGACTCAATTTCTTGGCCAAACCAAAATCTAGTACCCAACTTAGAGCTAATAAAGTAAAGTTTTTCGGCTATTTCTGTAAAACCATTTTCAGGTTTGTACAGTGGTTTTTGGATGATATCCATTAACATAAATACATAATATGCAGGTAATCTACTCGCTTCATCCCCAAAGAATAGTCCAAATGAATTTAAGAAAGACAGGGTATTAGGATTGTGAAAATATCGTTTTAGTATATCTTCTAATGATCCTTGGATATTATTTTTGAGAAGGAATTTTTCTAATTTATAACTATCATGAACATTCAAAAATTCATTGTTAAAACTATCCACCAATGGTACAATTTCTTTAAAAAATTGATTAAATCCAGATAAATCCCCTTCTAAATGTTTTATAACTCTTGAGAATTGCTCAACATCATCATCTAGACTAATTATATTATAAGGCTCTATAGCAGGGTTAAGTTCCAAAAAAGTCTTAAACTTATTCTTTATTAGCGTGAACTTAAGATGTTGATTAATATCCTCACCTATTTCACTGAAGAAAGTCAATAACCAAGAATGTGGAAAATAAAACTCCAATCCTGAGTTAAACAAATATTTCTTTTCAATTTTAGATGCAAAAATCCCACCAGGCCAGGTATTCTTTTCTACAACGGTTACATCGTAACCTCTTTTTCTCAGTAATATGGATAAGCAGATACCAGTAAGACCAGCACCAACAATCGTGACTTTTGACATATTGATTTAATTGATAAGAGTTTGGTTAAATTTATGAATTTTAGCAAGTATCAGGAAATAAGTTATTCTAAACCTGGTGAAACCTCTGATTATGAATTGATTTTAATTTAAACTCAGGTAGCTTCAATTCTTTTTGTCTAATCTTAATCAAGTCTTGTTTTTGCTACATTATCATTACATACATAAATGAATACTTTTGACCTTTTAGTCACTTGAAAAGTCTTCGCTAATTTTCTGTTAATAATTAAATGAAATGCCTTTTTCTTCTTTTTACTTGATATTTTTCATTAAATAATTCAACTTAAATTGCTTTTAAAATAGATAAAAAGCTGTTGACATAGCTTGTTTTTTGTGGTAAAATAAAATTGTTAAATTTATGGAGTATAAATCCGATGTCTACATTTTTTAAGAGTTTGATTGTTTTAATCTTAGGATTTAGTTTAGGTAAAATAGTACCAAACGTTTCTTTTGCAGATGCAAACAAACAGACCAATTCCCAGTTTTATGAGGATAAAAATTTTCAGTTCTGGAACACAATTTACGGTTTAATTGGAAATTCTGTAACCATTATCACAGGCTGTGCATTCTTATATGGTTGGTACTTAACTGCTAATAAAGGACAAGTTTCTTTTTGGTTGATTAAGAGCTTATTAGCTGATAATAATTGCCTTCTTTTTTCTGACACTAGAACTTCATCTTGCTTACAACAAAATTCACAAATTGATCTTCAAGAAATGGAATCAATTTTGTACGAGATAAATGGAATAGCAAAGAAAGCAGGGTTGACAACTGGAATTTTTAATAGTGTTTCAACTCACAAACAGTTTTTGCTTGAAGGTGAATTTAATTCTTATCCAATATTGCCTCAAATACTTTCTGCGATAAGAATAAACAACAATCCCAAAATCAAAACAAATGAGAAAAATTTGATTTTGGAAATTGTACAAACGTGGGATACATATGTTCAAGATAATATATCAGGTGGGCAATTGTTTGCAATTCAAAAAGCTATCACATTGAATTTGTTGCAAGGAAAAATTGGAAATGAGGATTTTCAAAAAATTTGGAGTGTCGTCCATTAAATGTTTGCACCTGATTTAGTTAGTAAGTCCCAACCACTTCAACCTTCCACTATTCCAGCTATATTGCCAATTTTAAAATGGTTTGTTATAAAATCAAAAAGAGATTTGTTTGAGATTGAAGTTTTAAAACTTTCAGTTTCTTCAAGTGTAAACTTTTCTGAAGCTTTGTTCAATGTTTTCTTCAATTTCACCCACTAGGAGATTTATAATGAACTTAACTGAATTTATCAAAAAAGCTTATGGCGAAACCAGTGATACTAAGAAAAAAGAGTTGATGGAAGAGCTTAAAATTTTCTTTGATCCTTCTGATGATAGATACTGGAGACTTGTTTGCATGCTCAGACTAGATGAGGAATATGCAAAAAAACACATACAGTCAATTGTTGACGATATGAAACCTGTTACAGGTCACTATAGTGTAGGTTAACAAAAATTTATTTAACTCAATAACCAGCCCTTAATGGATCTGGTTATTTTTTATAATTAGAACTTACGCAAAATCACAAAAGTCAACAATCAAAATTGAAAAATAATAATTAACAAAGCCCCTGGAATCCTTTGATTTATGACATTATTTTGTAAGGGCTTTGTTATTTTGTGAAAGTTCTATCTATACAAAGAAATTGTTATTTCGACAAAATGCTTAAAGTTCTTACAGCTTGCTATTTCTTGCATTTTAGGTTACCAATTTAATTGGGAAGAAATTATGTTTGTTCATGAGTATTTTGTATTCTCACTAGATGAGAAAAACATCAAGCTTGGTGGAGGTTTATCCAAGAATCAGATTGGTTCGATAATTTGTGATTGGTTTGATATCCTTGATATAAATTCAATTGAATTGATTAAATCAAGACTTTATCATACAATTACACCAAAACAACTCTTCAGTTTATAGCCTATTCACCTTTTAATTGCACAAAATAATCGAATAAAATTTATCTAGATATTGATTCTGTTATTTATCTCTTTACCCAATGGTAAAAGATAAAGAATAGAAGCGATATATAGATAAATTTGTAGATTAGTTTG
>JAYUKV010000026.1:0-19172 GCA_043764135.1 bacterium
ATATGTGCTAGTTGAGGAACGACCCAATTTGTTTAAGATAAAACAATATTATTTGACAATTAAGTAAATCTAACAAAAAATTTTTTCATTAAAAAAAATAATATGTTTAATGAAACCAATTACTTTGAAAGAAATATAATTTTAGCGATTACTTGTTTGGTTTTTATTATTATTTTAGCAAATACAAATTTATTATTATTCACCAAACCTAACTATAGTTCATTCAAATTCGCAGAACGAGATGCGTATTATGATGACAGAAAATACAAAATTATTGATAGTATTGATAAATATATATGTGATAAAACAGATGTAAAAAATAAAGAATTTATTACTTGTAATGTATATTTTAAAAGTAGTATACCTGTTGATAGTAAGGAATTTATTCAATTTTTTATTAACAAAGAAGGCTATGACAAAAACAATTTAGAGTTTGAAGGGTATTTTGGATGTAACAATAGCAACGCATCATTAACTTTATTACAATGTAGTTCAAGTATATTTAATTACCAACCTGGAAATTATGAGTTAACTCTCAAAATTAGTGATTTGTATTTCGGGGAGGCTTTAAAATTAAAAATAATAGAATAGTATGCTAAATATAATTAAAACAAGAATTAATAATTTTTTCACAAAAAATACAAATAAATCAATTAATATAGATACGATAATTTTTCTTAATCTTGTATTTCTTTTAACTATATTCAAGTTACAACTATTTGGTGTAGAGACAGTAGAATACAAGAATACTTTTCAATACTGGTTTGACCATCTTGATAAAAATGGAATATTTGCATTAAAAGATACTTATTATAACAAAAGCCCCTCATTTATTACTTTGATTTATTTTAGCACCTTACTAAAACTACCAGCAATACTTTCATTGAAATTAATTAGTATATTTTTTGATTTTGTTCTAGCATATTCAATAAGTTCAATATATTACCAAATAAGAAAAAATGACTTTTTATCAAAAATTGTCTTTATAGTTGTATTTGGATTGCCTGGGGTAATAATTAATTCATCGCTATGGGGCAATCTTGATGTAATTTGGGTTTCTCTATCTTCTCTTTCTTTACTTTTCCTTATCAAAAGAAATTACCTATCTTCATCCTTAGCTTTAGCATTAGCATTTTGTTTTGACTTAAAAGCACTTTTCATATTTCCATTATATTTAGTCTTATTCTTTAAAAGAAAAATTCCTAAACTTGCATTTCTCTATTATTCGTTTATCCCACCATTGGTTTATTTAATCAGCTTAATACCTTCTTTCCTGATGGGCCGTCCTTTACTTAGTGATAAATTTAATGGAGCTAATGTTGAAGGTCTGCTAAATATATATTTCCATCAAAATCAGTTTTCCAATCAAATTGTAGCGGGTGCTACTCCGAATTTATATTCATGGATAGCTTCTGATTTAAAGGGACTATTGTTTATCCCGATAATAATTTTAGTAATTATTGTAATATCAGTTTTAGTTTATTTACTTAGTCAAAAGTCAACAAATAATTATAGTTATTATGATTTACTAGATGATGTATTATTATTATATACAACTTTTGTATTTATAGCGCCTAATATGACACAACAATCTTACTTTTTCCCGGAGATATTAGCAATTTTAATGCTGTTTTTAAAACCTAAGAACTGGCTGTATTACTTGATAATTATAATTTCATCAACCTTTGGACAGTGGAAATCTGTAATTGATACTATACAAATTCCATTTTTCTTAGAATTCTACTGGTGCGCAGTTTTCATTTTAATATCGTTAATATTTGCATTAAAAGAAAAATTAAAAACCTTGGATATAAAAAGCTATGACATTTTTTAAATTAAATAAACAACAATTATTATTTCTTATTGCAATAATTGGAATAACTATCTTTAAAATCAGTTTATTTCCAAATAGATCATATGATATAAATTATTTCTTAACTCCATGGTATGAATTCTTAAAATTAAACGGAATAAAATCATTCGGATACCCTTTCAACAATTACAACCCACCTTACATCCTACTTTTATATATTAGTAGTTTGATCTTCCAAAACAGTATAATTGGTATTAAATTTGTTTCATTAGTTTTTGATTTTCTTTTTGCTGATGCTTTTTCTAAAATTGTTTCAATTTTTAATCCAAAACTAAAGAATTTATCATATTTGTTTGCTTTCGGAAATCCACTTTTGATTGTTAATAGCTCCTTATGGGGGCAATGTGACGTAATATATACAACATTCATCTTCTATAGTTTATATTACTTGTTAAAACAAAAGACATTGAGATCATTACTAATGTATTCGATAGCAGTAATTTTTAAAGCTCAAGCTTTGTTTTTGCTTCCTTTTTTTATTTTTTTGGTTTTTTCAAAGTATATCACTATACGTGAGGCTTTTAGAGGAGTTTTGATATTTATCTTCACATTTCTATTATCAGGATTAATCCCTATCTTATTCGGAAGACCTGCAATTTCAGGGTTAATTTTTGATAATTTTAATTCAGAAGGTGTTTACAATACCTATTTAGCTCAAGCTAGCACTCAACAACAATTAGTTTTGTATTGGGTTCCTACAATTTATAACTGGATTTCTAACAGTCTTTATGAAGTTTTTTTTCCATCAGTTATGTTATATGTTTTAGCAATTATCTCACTTTTAATTTGGATTTTAAATAAAAAACAATTTACAAAACTAGAGATTGATTCAAATCTAATTCTATTTGCTTTTACTTTTACAACAACATTCGTCTATATTCTACCTAAGATGCAAGAAAGATATTTTTTTGCCGCAGCTTCTCTTGGTTTGTTATTAATGTTTATTGATAAAAAAAGAATTTGGATGCCGCTGTTACTGTATTTACCTGTGTTAGTAGGAGACTTTAGAGGCGCAGTCACATATCAAGGGTTTATTCCAAGTTTCTTAACACCTACTTATGGAGTTTTCTTTGTTGGTATCTGCATCGTGTATTATTGGTATAGAATTTTTACAATAAATAACAACACCATCAAATAGATGGTGATTTTTATGATTTTTCTGATGTCAATTGTTAATTATTTCTTAGAAAAAGAATAAATAAACATTGAAAGGCTTGCAACAAATACAATTGCAGAAATTGTCATTAGGAAATTATTTTGAAAATAAAAACCTGTAGAAGCTAAAGCTGCTGTTGTTGTTGGTTTTGTAGTACCGTACATATTTTTGTATATATTTATTTTTAATATTAAAGCTAAATTTTTTTTAGCAACTATATTTTACTCTATTATAAAATTTTAGTCAACACTTATTTGCATTATTTAATATAATCATGATAATCAATCGATTTTTGTATAATAAAAAGGGTAACAAAATTAAAAATTAAAAATTTTGACTATATTGTAAATATTGATTATCATATTACCAACAACTTTATTATATTATATAATTATGCAAATTAACAGTTCCCAAAACAAAAAATTCTCTAGTAACCAAAATTTTGATTATGGAGGTGAAGATCTTGATTTATTAGAAAACGCAGATAATTACTTTAACTTAATTATAAACAATTTTGGAAATAAAATAGGTAATTCTATCCTTGAAGTAGGTGCAGGTTCTGGTAATCTAACTTATTGGTTAAGGAAAAGATTTCCAAACTCAAAAATTGTAGCTATAGAACCTTCTGACAAAATGTTTAGTGAGATAAAAAATAGAAATATAGAAAATGTAGAAATATATCAAGGATTTTTGTCTGAATATGCAGAAAAATTCTCAAATCAATTCGACACAATAATATATAACAATGTATTAGAGCATATTGAAGATGATGTAGCGGAAATGAAAACAGTTAACCATATTCTTAAGAAAGATGGGTATTTACTATCATATAACCCTGCGCTTAATTTCTTATACGACGCTCATGATGCAAGTGTGGGACATTACAGAAGATATTATAAAAAAGAATTGACTGAAAAGTATGTTGAATCAGGTTTCGTTGTTGAATCTGCAAAATACCATGATTTATTCGGTGCAGTATTAATGTTTATCAAATATAAAGTTCTAAAATTAAAATCAATTGACCAAGGAAATGCAATGACTTATTTTAATACAGTATTGCCTGTAATAGATAGAATTGAAAAGTTCATACCAATACCAGCTGGTAAAAATTTATTTGTAATAGGGAAAAAGAAATAATTAAATCAATTGAGTTTAGATTTAAAATAACTTATCCCTAAGATTGAAGAAGCCAACATTATATCGCCTTAAAAATATTAATAATTTATCAATTCATTTTGAAAAGTTTACGTTAAAAAAATATTTTTACCTGTATTCAGAATAATAATAAAAAAAACCCTCATGGGTTTTTATTTAATCATCAAAATCAATGAATCCTTTTTCTTTTGACTCAAACATTGTTGATTTGTATTTATCGTTAAACTCTATAAATTCTCCATTCTTGATATATTCAAACTCCCTATGTTTAAATGGAGATATTTCCAAAAATATAGTTCTAGCAATCATTATAACATCACCATGAGAAACAACAATTATATCTTTACTTTCAAATCTATTTTCGCACATTTCCAAGAATTCTGAAATTCTTATAGAAACTTCAATACACGATTCCACTCCTTCACTCATCTCTCCATTAATATCTGCGCTCCAAACAGATTCATACAATATAGAAGATTCAAGTTCCAATGATTCAAATTTTCTTTCAACTAAATTGTTGTTAACAAAAAAAGAATAATGAGGCAATCCTAGTATTTGCTTAGTAATCAACGCAGATTGAAGCGTTCTTGTAAAAGGGGAAGTAAATATAATAGTTTTTGATAAATTTACTATATCTGACAACTTCTCAGCAGTGATTGCAATTTGTTTCATCCCTTCAGGTAACAAACCATATTCGGGCAATGTACCATTTTCTGAGGTAGAACAAATTACCCCTTTTTCATTACTCACACTATATCCATGCCTTAGGAAAAAATATCTATTTTTCATACGAATGTTTTGGTTTTTATATTTTTTTAGAATTTTGTATTTTTAGTTTAATTTTTTTAAAAAATTATACTTGATGGATCATCTACTGTTCGGTATCCACTATCTGGAGAACTTGATACCTGAGGCTGGGTAACATCACCATTTTCAGTTGGCTTAGTTACTACTCCTTCTAATACTTTTCTTAATTCTTCTGCATTAGTAATTGCTCCTTGTCTAGAAGTGTCCTCACCTTTTTGGTGATATAGATCTGAGATTATACCAGCAACTTTTGAGGGTTCAGGGCAATTTTCAAATATAAATCCATTTGTAGTGCCGTCAGTATTGGATCCAAGATCAATAGAAGAAGTTTTAATAACAACTTCACCATACCCTAGTAAAGATGGTAACAAACCATTTTGTCTATGAGTAACATCTTGTACATTTGAAATCGCAAGTTCGTTCACCTCTCTTTTAAAAACTCCTTTTTGGTCTATATCGATCACTCTATCAGTAGTAACTAATTGAAGTGAAAGATAAAAATTATGAAAGTACCATAAAAAAGAAACCAATAAACCCAACCCCGCCAAACTTACAACGAAATCAACGATTTTCATAATAAAGTCCATTGAAGATGGGATAAATGCCTGAGCAATCAACTTAATCACTACAAAAAAAAGAAAAATAAGTAACGTTGCAATAAATCTTATTACCAAAACTGCAATATCTTGCCTTACTATTAAAATTATATCTTCTTTTGGATTTGATTGTTGTGGAAATGCAGGAGAATCCCAAATAAACCTATCGTTTGAATAATTTTCAAAGTTCATATTTATATATTATATATTTTATTTTATTAATAGACCTAAAACCATTGCAATCATTGCAAAAAGTATAGATACAAGCCAATATCTGATTGTTACTTGTTCCCTGGAAAGCCCTATAGCTTCAAAATGGTGATGCAAGGGAGCTGCATGAAAGACTTTTCGTTTAAACAACTTTTTTGATGTTATTTGTATTATGTTACTACCTGCTGTTACATAAAACATAAAGCCTGCGATAGGTAACAACCATACTCTATTAAGTATAATTGCAACTACAGCAATTGTCACGAGAAGAGATGTGGACCCTGTGTCACCCATATGGAATTTTGCTGGTGCAATATTAAACCATAGATAAGCTAAAGTACAACCTATTATAACCACAAGTAGAGTTGCAATCTTGTACTGTCCGTCATTTACTGCAATACCAGCAAAAGCTAAATACATTGGAATAACACAGCCAGCATACAATCCGTCAAAACCGTCAATTACTGAACCTCCCCACGCTGATAAAACTACAATTATAGTAAAAAATATCAATGCCCAACCTGCTGGTACTAAGAAATTTATTCCTGGAATTGTGAAAGCGGGTGAAATAGTTGTTAAATCGAATCTAAACCATGATTGATTCGATCCATCCCATAATGGAAGTAAAACTTTATGTAAAAAATTTCTACCAGAATCATCAATTAATTTAAAGTGAAACCAAATCCCGACCAATGATGACATAGCAGCAATGATAAATAATCTTTGTCTTAACTTTAGACCGCCAGCGTGATAATTACCTCCTCCTTCCATAGTTACCATTGTGTCATCAATCATACCCAGTATAGCACTAAAGACAAGAGTACCCAATGGTATCCAAGTAGTCTTACGGTCTATAAAATTTAGAAATTGAAATGTTTTATTTTCACCTTCGATCTTAAGAAAGAACCAAAAGAATAAAGCTATTGCAACTGTTGTAATCCAAATTAATAACCCTCCTGCCCTAGGCACTGTTCTATTTACTTCATTATCTTGGTAAAATTTTTTTGTTACCTCAAGTTCTTTACCATCTGAACCTAGAGTTCTAGATTTTTTCTTCCAAAATCTAAGCCATGTTAGTAGTCTTATCAAGTAAGGAGCCCACCAATATGCGATCAAAAATGAAAGAACACCAAAGACTAACATTTTGACGGTTTCTGCATATACTAAATTCATAAATATCAATAACTATTTTGGTTTAGATATTAATTCATGTCAAAAAAATAAATCCTGTGTCATATATCTATGATTAATAAAAATGTGCACTATAGGATGTAGACTTATTATCTTGCATCGATGACAGGCAAGTTCTATATCTACTGTGAGTTAATCAACTATTAAGCGATATAAGGAAAATAAAGTTTTTCATTGTTTGTTTAAATTTAGGCAAAAATAATTTTTTTGTTTTTTTTATTTAAAATTTATTTTGACAAAATTCTTCTTCTCTTTTATTTTCTCCTCAATTCATAATATTATGTTTTTTGATCTAAAACGAAACTACGATAACGCAATCAAAGATGTTGAATTAGAGATAAGAGATATTGAAAGTAAGATACTTGAACAGCAATTTAATCTTGAGTTAATTAAGAATAATTCTGTGATAAACGAACAAGACAAAGACGAATTTAAATTCGAATACTCCCTTAAGTACAATAAAGACGACTTTTTACCAAATTTAAAAATACCACCAACTCAAAATTCATATGATTTACCAACTTATAGTTCTGAGGGAGAGCAAACTGACTAACTTCTTTGAAAGTGTAAAAAAGAATCTTAAGTCATTTGAACTATGCAACCCTTCACTATTTGTGCCCATCGAGGATACATATAATGTGCATAAATTTAATACAAACTACATTTTTAAAGCCAAAAACAACTCTGTATTAACATATCTGTTTTGCAGAGTAAATAAGAGAGATAAAATAACACTTTCTTCTATTTGTAAAGAAATAGGAGGTAATCTAGAAGATATAAAACACCTAGATATAGAAGATTCAAAAAATAAAGTATTAGACTATGCAATCTATGCATTATTATTAGTAATAAATATGGATATTTTATTAGCTATAATGTTTTATATCTCAAACTTTAAAGTTTTCCAAAGAACAGAGAGGGTTAGAGAGTTAAATATATTTACTTTTTTGGCATCATGTCTGGGGTTACTCAATTTTTCTATACTTGGATTTAAAATTCCATATATTGAACTTACACCAATTTTCCCCTATCCTCTAAACATAGGATTATTTAACAACTCAATTCAAGTATTGATTTCATTGATATTTGTAATTTTTATAGTTAGTACATTAATTGTAAGATTTTATTTTAATACAAATAAAATAATTGAACAATCAGTTGATTATAGAACTTTATCAGATTTAAAAATTTAATTTTAAAACTATGATTAATACTATATTAGAAAATATTCTTGAATTGGAGTCAAGAGAAGAACACTATTTATCCCTACTCAAAAAAAGAGATCTGTTAATTAAAGAACTTCAAGATTTATCAAATAATTTTCCGGTTGTTGTAGAAAATAATAAAAAAAGCCTGATATTTAAACACAATAACTCAGAGTTTTTAAGTAAATTTAATTCCGAACTAGACAAAATCTCAACTGAACAAAAGGTGTTGATCCAGAATCTTAGATCATCTCTAAAAGATAAGGTTGAAACCTTAGCTCTTACTGAAAAGTATAAGATAATTCGAAAGGAAGAGGGTCTTACAAAGGAAGAATTATTAAATCTTATATACGATGAAATAATTACAGAAAGGTTTGAAACTGTAGAATTTATTATTTGACGTTTTAGCTGTATTTATGGAATGGTAATAATTATCATTCCATAATCACATGAAGCCAAATATATTTTCAAAACCTAACTTATATTGTTTATTAATACTACTAATTTCAGTGGGATATGCTTTTTTGCATTATTCAAAAATTAAAGTTGAAAATAATGTTATTTATAGTGATTTATTCTATGATTTATTTTGTAATAAATATGTAATTAACAATAGTGATACTTATTGTTATGATAAAGCCAATCTTTCATCAGGACTTCTTTTAGGAATGGCTAATTTTTCGAGTGAATTTAAGGCAAAATTTGTCAGTCTTGGATTGATTCATTTGATCATAGCATCTGGTTCGCAAATCAACTACCTTGCAAACATAGTACAAAAAATTTTATTAAATTTTTACATTACTAGAAAAATTAGATTTCCATTTATAATTTTAGCTTGTTTGTTATATATTTTTTATATTGGATTTGCACCACCACTTATTAGAGGAGCAATTAGCTATATTGTAATAAATACCCTATCTGTTTATTGGGGTAGATATATAAACCCAATTCGAGTATTGATTTTTACTTATTGTATTATTATAATAATTTTTCCATTTTTGTTATATAGTATCAGTCTTTACTTATCAGTTCTGGCTACTTTGGGGATTCATATTAATAATAGATATTTTGACAGTAGTAAGATTAAAATACTTTATGAACAATTGATTATTGTAAGTTTAACAACTCCGATTATAATGCTATTTAGTAAATATTTTAATCCATTTTCAATAATTCTAAATATCGCACTTTCAATCATAATACCTTATTTGTTAATTATATTATTTACCTCAATATCCACTGTTATTGTTTATAATATTGGATTTATAGTTTCATTTATTGTTGATAGTTTGTTAGTAATTATTAATGGTTTTGAAAGATTATCAAAGCCCTTTATTATAGAATTACAACCTTTTACAACACTTCAATTTACAATATATTACTTAACTTTATTTTTTATTGTAATAACATATGACTATTTATATATTCAAAACACTAATTATAAACTCCAGCATGGAATGTAACAACACCAGCCTCAACCAGTTGTTCTAACTCTTCTAATAAAATTATATATTCGTGGTTATCCATAAGTAAATCAATTGTATTGTATCCCTGTTTAATATCTTCAAGAATTCTTGATTGCTTAATCGATGGTATAAATTGCATCTTTTCTTCACCAAAATAATCAAGACTTGTAAGAATCTCACCTCCCTTTGCAATACATTCTAAATTACCAAGATATTCTGTTTCTCTAAGGGATGCAGGGGATACAATTAATAGTTTTTTACTTTCTAGAGTATAATTAGCGGTTGTCATTGTACCGGAACCCACACTAGCTTTAACAATCCAAATTGTATCTGATATTGCGACTAAAAATTTATTTCTCAAAACAAAAAAATATGGTTTTGGCTTGCAATTTGGTAAAAACATAGAAATTACCAAACCTTTTTCTTCGATTTGATATGAATATTTGTAATTTGTTTTTGGATAAAAAACTTCTGGATTTAACCCACATGGTAATACACCAATGCAATCTTTGTCATGTTTGAGTGCTTCACTATGAGCAAGTATATCTGTACCGTATGCTAACCCAGAAACTATAGTATTATCACTTCTATTAATTGCAGATTTGACTTGATAAACTACATATTCATCAATTGCTCTAGAACCAACCACACCGAGACACTTAGTATCGATTAAGTCTAGTCTTCCTTTATAAAATATTAATGAAGGGTTGGTTTTATCATTTAAAAGTTTTTTTGGATAATTTTCATCCAAAAAAGTCACAATTTTAATCCTATTTTCTTCACAATAGGAAATAATATCCACAGCATGGTCATATTTAAGTGGAAGACCTTGTTCAAATTTTTCAATACTCGGAGTCATTTCATTAGTTGAGTTAAGAATAGATATCAAAATTGGATTCATAAGATATCATTAATTTAATTATAGAAAATACTCAACTATTTAGTTGAGCTTTTTTTGTTAATCTTTGTTAGATTGCAAGAATAACATCGCTTAGTACTGTATGAGGTGGGTTATTTGCATCAATCTCAATGTATTCAATATTAGGACTTGAACTGATGATCTCTATTATTGGTTGTAGCTTTTCCTCATATTGACGAAATCTACTCTGGATAGCATCAGGATTATCATCTTGTCTTGCAATTGGAGTTACTCCCTCTTGACATTCAGAAAGCGCATCTTCATATGACAGGAATGGAAAGGGATTACCAGGTACAAAATACCTATTTAGTAACCTTTCGTTTAATACATCAAAAGGTGCTACTAAATTAATAAATTTTGTGGCTGCTTCTGATTGTTCCGAGAAATTAGCTAACCAAGAAGCTTGATCCGATTCACGGACCAATCCATCTCCAAGTATGTTCTGACCTGTTAATGCAATAATTTTTTTTTCAATCACTTCAAACAAGTCAGCAGTTTCAACATTTAATCCTACCGCTAGTTTTTGATGCATTCTAAATGCGAGTTGATCTTCCAAACCATTAGTTGCAATATACTGCCTTATTTCTTCACCAGCACCAATCAGGTTATAATCAAGTTGAACAAGAGCTTTTGAAATAGTACCTTTACCACTTCCAGCTGCCCCATGTAGAACCACAAATTGACTCATTACAGTATACCCAAAAAACGACTTTAGTCTAATTTATTAATTAATTTAAGTTTTGTAAAGCTGACAATTTAAACAAGTTGTTTTTAAATAAACCCACTTTACAATTAAAATTCTGTTTAACTTTTATTAGTAATCAACATTACTTAGATCAAAGGTTGGGTACTCTTGTCTAAGACCAGTAAAGTAAACAAATAGTCTAGCTGTAAATCTTGCATAATAAATATAGTAGTTAAGAAAAAACATATTATACTCTCCTTTAAGACACAATTCTATAAAAGAAAATATTGCAAAACAAAATATAAAAAAACTATATAATAAAAACCATATCAACTGTGGAATTATCAACATCCAACCCATTATTAAATAAGTTATTGATAACAATCTTGAATATTCTGTTTGCTTATCAACCTCCAATCTAATTAAATCAGTATCAGAGAAACCGAATTTTAAAGATGGATAATTATCATTAAGACCAATAAAAAACATTTGAATTCTTAATATAGACTGCCCAGTGTATAAAGCCCATTTAGATGCATAATCTGGATATTGTTTTGTAATAATTGTTTGTACTAAACCTGCAAAACATAATATATAAAAGATACTTAATATTAATAATAAATAAATTAATGCAATTAGGCCAAGGATTGGAAATAAGACTACTCTAAAAATAGCTCTAGTTTTTGAATATGTGTTTTGAAAACTTAGATTTAGTCTTATCATGCCAATATTATACACTAAAATCACTCTTTTATCAATGGATAATCTTAATTTAATTATGCAAGAGAAAGCTAACTGTAAATACTACAAAATAACTTCATTTGCAAATATTTTAAAAAACAGCTTCAATTCAATTAGTTAATTGAACCGTAGATGGTTAGCAATAACTGTAGGAAAGTCGGGACACTCCAATATTAACTAGAAATAGGAAATGTTGTGAAGTAGGAGATGGCGTAGTAAACCATCGTGGGTAACCATAGGGAGTTAGGATTGTCTAACTGAAAAGTGCAACAGAAAATATACCGCTAACCGATTTATCGGCAGTAAGGGCGAAATCGTGAGGTAAGAGCTCACGGCGGAAGTGTGGCAACATACCCGCTGGCAAACCCCTCCTAGTGCAATGCCAAGAAAGGTAGGCAGCTAAGACAAATTACGGTTTCCTCAATAGCAATATTGTGATAGACAGAACCCCGCTTACAGATTAACTACAAAAAAATAACCCTTATGGGTAATTTTTTTAGGTCAATATTAAAGTACTCTAATAATAATTACACCCAGAACTTGATATAGTACTGGGTGTTGAAAACCTAATTGATTCTAAATTGTATCTCGCTTTAAAAGCTTAAGTAATTGTTCTGTATCATAACTTACACGTATCCCATTGGAATAGTAATCACAATTTAAACTAAAACATGTCCAAAATTTAACGAACAATTGATTAATAAAATCATCCGCATCTAGGATAAATCTACCAGGCATCTCATTTATTTTTAAATCGAGCAATACCTCAACTCTACTTGTTCTACCATCTTTACTTCTCTCTAAAGTAATAAGCATCATATTAAGAAAGCTTTGATAGCTAATTCTGTATGCGCTTTCCTTAGCTTCAAAAAGTGCAACATCTCCAACTTCGTTTTCGTATCTCGAGTTTTTAATGTTCATGATGAGTAGGCTCTTAGCATTTTTAGAAAACAATTTGATAATAGCACACTTTGATTATTTAATCAAACTTTAATGGAACTAGTTGGTAATCAATTTAGTCACTAAGTCATGACCTCTAGGAGTTAACTTCCGTCCGTTAGAATCTTTATCAACTAGACCTAAGTAAAGTAAATAAGGCTCTATCACTTGCTCTATTGTATCTGTCTCTTCCATTAATACGCCTGATAATGTCTTAAGTGATAATTGAGTCTCAGATAATGATCTTAAATACTTTATATCTGACTTTGTTAGTCCTTGTTCGAATATTCCTATTGTGTGAAAAAAGGAATCAACATCTTCTTTTTTTAGCTCTTCTTTTCCATTTACCAATTGTAAATCTAAAAATCTCTTGAGAATATTATTTGCAATTCTAGGAGTTCCTCTAGATCTTCTTGCAACCATGGGGACTACTTCTTCATCTAACTTCAAACTAATCTTAGCAGAGTTGCGATCAATTAATAATTTCATCTCTTGTAAAGAATAAAGCTCTAATTGAAAGATTGAAGGGAATCTATCTCTCAATGGTTTGGAAAGCCTTCCTGCGAGTGTTGTTGCCCCTATAATAGTAATATTGGGTAGATCAATTCTTAATGTTGTTGCTCCATTACCTTTACCTATCAAAATATCAATCTTTTGATCTTCCATAGCAGAGTAAAGTGACTCTTCTAAAGGAGCTTTAAGCCTGTGTATTTCGTCAATAAATAAGATTGTATTATCTTCAAGATTTGATAATAATGCAATTATATCTCCCACTTTTTGTAATGAAGATGCTGTTATTGCCTTAAAGTTAACATTTAATTCTGTTGCAATGATATTAGATATTGTTGTTTTACCAAGTCCGGCTGGACCATAGAACAACATATGTTCTGGCATGCAACTTCTCATCTTACATGATTCAAGAATTAGATACAACTGACCTTTTAGATTTTCTTGCCCTACATATTCACTTAAGCCCTTTGGTCTAAGGGCTTTTTCTGAGTCTTCAATCGCATTAAGAATTTTCTTTTCCTCAATTACTGCTGATTGTTTAACTTGTTTTTTTTGCTTGTTATTTTCAATTGAGGAATTAATCATATATCTTATTATTTTAGAGTTAATACTACTGGACAGTGGTCAGAACCCATAACACCCATTCTCACTTCTACATTCTCTACATTTTCAACAATTGTTTCATCGATTAAAAAGAAATCAATCCTCCAACCAACATTTCTTTCTCTAGCTCTTGTTTTTTGATCCCAATATGAATACACATCTTTTAAATCAGGGTTTAAAACTCTAAATATATCAACAAAACCTTCCTTTACCATGTTATTTAAAACCTCTCTTTCCTCAGGTAAGCAACCAGTAGTTTTTCTGTTTTCATTCGGCCTTGCCAAATCAATATCAGCAAAGGTGGTATTAAAGTCACCTAACAAAATACATTTATAACCTTCTGATCTGAATTGTTTTGCTTTATCTAAAATTGATTTATAAAAACCAAGTTTAAATGGAATCCTATAATCTCTACCACCTTGTGGATAGTAGCAATTGATTACAGCATATTTTATCTCTTTATACTCAAATAATGTTGTACAATATCTACCTTCATCATCAAATTGTTGTTCACCGATTAAAGTATCATGATCTAATATTTTGACTGTAGATTTGGAAACAAAATTAGCAACCCCTGAATATCCTTTTTTTATCTTACAAGAATTAAATGTTAAATCATAAGAATCATGTACAATATCACCTGAATCCATTATAGTTTGATCTGCTTTTGTCTCTTGAAAACAAAAAATATCAGGATTTAAATCATCTATTTTATCCCAGAGTCCTTTTTTGATTCCTGCTCTAATTCCGTTTATATTCCATGTTAGTATTTTCATATTAAGGTTTTACAATTACAAAGTTAAGAATAGTATTAAATATTAAGAATATTACAAATAAGGCGATATGGTAAACAGAGGATACCATTAACTTAGAAACCACTCTGTCATCTGTAGTATCTTTTTCTGCATCAAACATTGGAGTATAGATCATATCCCATACAATAAGCCCCAATAATGTTTGATACCAAGGTGTTGTTACTCTAGTTAATAACAATAAGTTTAAAATTGGAAACATCATTCCAATTACAAAGATAAATCTAGTATATCCTTGTTTAAGATTATAAGTTGATAAAATTGCCAATGCTATTGTTGCAAAACCAACCCACACAAAAGGAGGGAAATCAAAAATAAAATTAAGAATTGGAGAAGAGAATTGTTTCTTCGTAAAACTGTTTTCATTAAAAACTTTTACTGTAGAAAACAATTGGTTGAGGATAACGAATACTTGAGCAATATTAACCCACATTCTATTTTTATTTTGGATCAAGTCAATTGCTTGTAATAAAATAATAATTGGAAGGATTGCAAGGGCGATTTGTGTAGTTATTGTGAATCCACCAATTTTATATAACTCAGTACCATAAACTTTTAATGAATACAAAAAAGCTGATATTTGTAATGTAGCAAGTGCAAAAAAAATGTGAATTCTTTGAACATTGTTCTTTCCCAAAAAATAAACAAAAGCTATATCCAAAAATAAAAGAATACCAAAAGTAGTCAACAATACTTTTTCCAGTCTTACGTCAGGAGCACCAAATTGTACTGCTTTTTCACTTAACCCAGAATAAATGAACATTATTGCGGATGTAATTGTGATTAAAATTGCAATATAGTTAACTGGTTTATTTATCTTACTAAACCAGGTAACACTTTTTGGAACTTTTGCTTGTTTAACATCAACTGATAAATCATTAGATCCTTCTGGAGTCTTTGTAATTATCAATGATTTTGTAGGTTCGGTTGAGATTGGTGTTACTTTTTGTTTTGGTTTTACAAATATTCCTTTAACTCTAACTCCGAATGATTTTTTTTCGGTAACTTCTAAATCTTCGTTGGATTGAGAGTTTTGATTAAATTTTACTAAAGCCTCATCTGTAACAGGAGGAACTTGGGCAGTTAGTGACTCATTTTTATTTGTTTTAGAGTTGATTACTGTTTTAGTACTGTCTATTATTTGTTTTACCGATTTTGGCATATCTTAAATTAACATATACAAAATTTGTTTTTTTGACAAGGTAACATAATTATAACTAATTAACATCAAAATCTAATATTTATAGTAATTCTGTATATTTTGTAAATTCTAAATCACAAATTATACTGATATTTAGTTATGAAAAAAAACCAATAAATGGTTCCTTTGGTTTTTGATTAAATCTTTAACAAAATTTTACTATTTCATGAATCTTATAAGAAATGGAAGTCTTGCTGTTTTTCCTTCACTACTCTTGATTGCTAAATAAATTGCAGCAACAAAGTTTACCACCCATACTACCCATAATAACAACCATCCAATTATAGATATTGTTAATATAAAACCAATTATTGTTAAAGTGATTGATAAATTGATATCTTCTTTTGCGTTTTCAGCTATAAATTGATCGCCTGGTTTTAATAAGTAAACAAAGATTGCAACAAGTGGACCAAGTACAATCATAGACAAGTGACACAGTGTTGCGATGTTTCTACTTTCATCGTTTGATGGTACTGGGCTTGGAAGACCTTCTCCTTTTAAATTAGCCTTTTGAGCATATTCTTTTGCAGTTTCCTCAGCCTTCTTAATAAAATCTGTTTCTAATGGTTCTGACATATGCTATTGTTCTTTATAGAATTTTATTTTTTTATCAAATTTTTGGTATATTTTGTACAACAAAAGTTTCAAATATAGCTTGGAAACACCTTTATCAAAGTCAAATTGATTAATTTTATTATGATTCAGATCTTTTATACTTTTTGTTAATGCTAAGAAAGTATCACCATAATAATAAAACTCTATCTCATCTTTAAAATTACCTAAGAATTTAGAAACAAATTCGAGATTTTTATAATTAAGCACAGCAACACCTTTAAATCCATGTTCAATTGTAGAAAGTATTTTAGTTGCAGAACCAGCATTTGTTACATCTATATATTTAATCTCTTCATTGGCTAATTTTTGGGGAAAAGTTTTAAGGTTCGCAGATTTACCAATAAATACCAATTTAACCTTACCATCATTAACACGAAGAGAATCAAATATATTATCATTCATCTCCTCAATAACATCAGGACCATATTCTATTTTCTCAGTGCCTTTGAGACTGAAGAGTTTAATAAATTCAAGATATTCTTGTGCAGTTAGCGATGTCTCTACTGATTTTGCATCATTAAGTAACGAGTTTAAATATCCGGTTAAGTCATAATCAGAATTTGCAATAAAACGTACATCATTTTCAAAATAGAAAAAAGAGACTGAATTTTGTCCAAGTATATTCTTCGCAAGCTTTAATTTTTCCAGAATTTCTACTTCAAGAGCTGTGTTAGAGTAATTATTAGTCAAAGTTTTCTCAAGATCAATTGCAAAATCTCTAAACTCATCTAATACTTTTATTAACTCACTTTGCTCGAGAGTTGAATTAATTTTATCGATATTGTAATATGAGGTTTTACTTAAGTTGCGTAAAGCTGTAAGAATTTTCTGAAAATTTAACCTTAATAACCCTTTCTCATTATCTAGATTATTTTTGAGGTCCGAATATAAATCAATATAATCAATCAAATCTTTTATAGAAAATTGCAAGGTTGTTAGTTCTTTACTTTCTACAATAAACTCTTCAGGATATTTCAAATCATAACCTGATTCCATTGCTTCTGACTTAGTATGTAATGAACGAATAATTAAATCATAAAACTTTTTCTCTTGACCTCCATTTATCTGAATTCTACCAAGTTTATTTATATTTAATAATCCGTACCAAATAGATAATATTACTTTGATATACAATTGATTTTTATTCTCTTTTTGAGCAATAAAAAGTGAATTAAGAACATTAAAACAAGTCTCATCTTCTAAAATTTTACTAAATATATATTGTGTATTTTCATCAATCGGCTGTTTAAGACAATTTACTTGATTTGATAAATTAAGGATAATCTTATTCTGATCTTTTTGGTTAGCTACAAGCCCAAGTTTTTGATGTAAATAATAATCTAGAGCAAACAAAAAATCAGTAGAATTGTTACTCTTATCAAGATTAGTTATAAGATAATTATATAATGAAGCACACATAAAGGCATCATACAAAGCTCTGTGATGCTGTAAATCCAAAAGATCTTTAGGTTTCGGGAAATATTGATCTAACTCATATGTCTTATTGAGATAATCCAGGTTAACCGCCTTTGAATCAGGGCTTAATATCTTGGTAATATCTAAAGTATCCAACTCAATAGCTTCTGGTAGATCGAATCCATTCGATTTTAAAAATCTAGTATCAAAGTCGAGACTGTGACCAAGAATATGGGTAATTTTGTATTTTTCAAAAAAAGCAATCCACTCCGCTTGTACTTGTGGACGCTTAGGTGCGTCGTTAAGTTCATCAACAGTAATACCTGTAAGATCAGTAATTCTAGTGTCCAAACCTGTTTCTAGATAAATCAAAGATTGATAAGAATCAACATAAACTAACTTTTTAAGCAATTGATCATATTCAGCAACCAATCCACCGATCTCAATTACCTTATCAGTAATAGGGTTTACACCATTTGTTTCTGTATCAATAATTAGATATGACATATTGATTTATTTTGCCACATATAGGGTTTGAAGTCAATTGTGATATTAAAACAATCATTTAAGTAATAATTTCTATAGAAATTTTAATTATCATGTCGATAATTTTGTATATCATATGTTTTTGAAGTACAAAAGAAAATTTCGCATTTAAATATGCGAAGATCTTGAGTTTAAAAAAGATATTTTGGTTTTAAAATATGGTTAGTGATTGAAGATTAGAATAATTTCTTATAGTAACACACTACTTTATCTTCTTCAATTTTTGCGGTAGTTGTAACTTCAGAAATATTTACCCCAAGAACCCCTCCTACTTTCTTTTCATTTGCTTGTGCAGAACACCAATCTTGCATGTCAACGTACCAATAACTACCACCTGAATACTTAAACTTATTTAAACCCGACTCTTTATCAATAGATATAATTGCACTTTTGTTTAATATATCATTTTTCTCTAGATAAACATTTGCAATTATAAGGGTAATTAAAATTAATGTTAATGTTATATATATTTTAAATAATTTCATAGAAACAAGAGGTTTTGGTTGTGAGAGATGGTTAGTGATAA